>CALHTF010000001.1 GCA_938038815.1 uncultured Acidimicrobiales bacterium
CAGCGGTACGTCGACCGCCACCGCAAACGCGGCAAAATGCTGGTGCGCGAACGGGTCGAGGCTCTGGTCGATCCGAACACTCCGGTCCTCGAGGTCATGCCACTAGCGGCCTGGGGCACCCAAGACGCGATCGGTGTCGGCACCTTCTGCGGCATAGGCGTGATCGAAGGGGTCGAGTGCGGAATCATCGGCTCCGACATGACCTACAAGGGCGGCGCCGCGAACCCGAACACCTGGTCGAAGATCTCCCGCTTCTATGAGATCGTCCGGGCGAACCGACTTCCGGTCATCATGCTCAACGAGTCGGCGGGCGCCGATCTGCCCCGTCAGGCCGACCTGTTTATTCGGGGTGGCGAGCAGTTCAAAAACATCACCCAACTTTCCAAACTTGGAATCCCCACCATCACGGTGGCCTTTGGGCCCAACACCGCCGGCGGCGCGTATGTGCCAGGCATGAGCGACTACACCGTGTTCGTCAAAGAGCGGGGCACTGCCTACCTCGGCGGACCGCCACTGGTGAAGATGGCGATCGAGGAAGTCGTCGACGAGGAGACCCTGGGCGGCGCCGACATGCACTCGCGCACCAGCGGCTTGTCGGATTACCTGGCCGCCGACGAGATGGACGGTATTCGCATCGCCCGCGACATCATCCGGCACCTCGGGTTCAAGAAATTGGGGCCAGGCCCCACCATGCCCGCCGACCCCCCGCTGTATGACCCCTCGGAGCTGTTGGGCTGTGCGTCGGCCGATGTGCGGGTGCCCTTTGAGATCCGCGAGATCCACGCCCGCATCCTCGACGGCAGCCGGTTCGAGGAATTCAAACCGCTCTATGGCGACAAGCTGGTGTGCGGCTGGGGCTCGATTCACGGCTTCCCCGTTGGGATCCTCGCCAACAACGGCATCTTGTTCTCGGAGGAAGCCAAGAAGGGTGCCCAGTTCATCCAGCTGTGCAACCGCACCAACACTCCCCTGTTGTTCATGCACAACATCACCGGGTTCATGGTCGGCACGGCGGCCGAGCAAGGCGGCATTATCCGCAACGGCGCCAAGCTGGTTAATGCGGTGTCGAACTCGACCGTGCCGCACCTCAACCTGATGGTGGGCGCCAGCTACGGCGCCGGCAACTACGGCATGGCGGGCCGGTCGTATGACCCGCGGTTCGTGTTCACCTGGCCCAACCACCGGGTTGCGGTCATGGGCCCAAAGGTGCTGGCGGGGGTGATGGACATCGTCGCACGCAACTCCGCCGCCGGCCGCGGTATCGAGGTCGACGAGGAAGCGCTCGCGGCCACCACGGGAGCGCTCGAGGAGCAGATCGAACACGAGTCCACCGCGTTGTACTCCACCGGGCGCATGTGGGACGACGGCATTATCCATCCGGCCGATTCGCGCACCGTGCTCGGCATCGCCCTCTCGGCAATCCACAGCAACACGATCGAGGGCGCCACCGAGTACGGCGTCTGGAGGCACTAATGGCTCCTATCAAACGACTTCTCATCGCCAACCGAGGCGAGATTGTGGTGCGCATCGCCCGCACCGCTCACCGACTCGGGATCGACACCGTCGGTGTATACAGCGAACCCGACGCCAACGCCTTGCACGTTGACTCGGTCGACACTGCGGTGGCCATCGGCGGCGCAGCACCCGCCGACTCCTACCTGCGAGGCGACGCAATCATCCAAGCCGCCCTCGACACCGGCGCCGACGCTATCCATCCGGGCTATGGCTTCCTCGCCGAAAGTGCACCGTTTGCCCAACAGGTGATCGACGCCGGACTCACCTGGGTCGGCCCCACCCCCGACCAGATCGCCATGCTCGGCGACAAGGTCGAGGCCAAGAAGATGGCCGAGGCGGCGAACGTACCGACCACCTCGATCACCGAGGTAGCGGCGGGCGACGCCCCCACCGGCGTCGCCATGCCCGCGCTAGTGAAAGCGGCGGCTGGCGGCGGAGGCCGAGGCATGCGCATCGTCCGCAGCGCCGACGAACTCGCCGAGGCGATTGAACGGGCATCGGCGGAAGCCGCATCGGCCTTCGGCGACGGCACCGTGTTTATCGAGCCCTATATCGAGAACGGTCGCCACATCGAGGTCCAGATCATGGGCGACGCCCACGGATCGGTCGTGCATCTCGGCGAACGAGAATGCTCTATCCAGCGCCGCAACCAAAAGGTGGTTGAGGAATCACCCTCGGCCGGAATCTCCGACGAGGTGCGCCAGGCCCTGCACGCCGGAGCCCTCGCACTGGCCAACCATGTCGGGTATCAGAACGCTGGCACGGTCGAGTTCTTGGTGGGCGACGACGGCACGATCAACTTCCTCGAGGTCAACACCCGCCTGCAGGTCGAGCATCCGGTCACCGAAGCGGTCACCGGCCTCGACCTGGTCGAACTACAGCTTCGCAGCGCGGCGGGCGAACCGTTGCCCGTCGGCCAAGACGACATTCACGTCGACGGTCATGCGATTGAGGTGCGGGTGGTCGCGGAAGATCCGGCCGCTGGCTGGTTGCCCTCGACCGGCACGGTACGCGCCTTCGCGATCGGCGATCACGTTCGAGTCGACACCGGGTTCCGGTCGGGCTCCAACGTTCCGGCCGACTACGACTCGCTCCTCGCCAAGGTCATCGCCCATGCGCCCACGCGGACTGAAGCGGCTGGCGCACTCGCTCGAGCGCTGCGCAACTCACAGATCGTCGGCGTGCAAACCAACCTCGATACGCTCGCGGCGATCTTGGCCGAGTCCGACTTCCTTGACGCCAAAACTCCAACGTCGTACCTCGACGCCCACCCCGAGGTGCTGTCCGCCGGTGGTCCAGTCGGCGACGACCAGCTGGCCCATTTCCTTGCCGCGGTGTTCGGCACCGAAGCCCGCGAACGGGGCAGCAGCCCACTGGCCTTTGCCCCCTCGGGGTGGCGCAACATTCGCACGACCGGCCAACGCCAAACCTGGCTGCTCGGCGACACCGAACACTCGGTCGAATACACGATGTGCGACGACAACGCCGTGGCCCTGATCGGCGCCATTCCGGTACCCGATTCCGAAGGGCTCCTGCCCGACGAATCTCGTCGCCGGGCCGATATTCGCATTCTCGACCGCACCGAAGACCGGATTGCGATCGAAATCGACGGCCGGCGCCGGGCGATCGACATTGCGGTCGACGGCGGTGCGGTCCACACCTCCAGCTCGGCTGGGTCGCTCAGTTGGCACCGCAAGCCCCGGTTTGTCGATCACGAAGCCGACCGCGCCGGCGGCGGTCCCGTGTGCCCGCTGCCCGGGGTCGTGCTCAGCGTGATGGTCGAGCAAGGTCAGACGGTGGCCGACGGCGACACCTTGATGGTGGTCGAGGCCATGAAGATGGAGCACAAGATCACCGCATCGGGCGATTCGGTAGTCACCGAGGTGTACTTTGCCGCAGGCGACCGAGTCGACACTGGCGATCTACTCGTCGGACTCGAAGCGGTCGGCGACGACGCAGAATCGACATGACCGACCCGATTCGGATCGCCAATTGTTCGGGGTTCTTCGGCGACCGCCCGAGCGGTGCGGCCGAGATGGTCAACGGTGGGCCGATCGATGTGCTCACCGGCGACTGGCTGGCCGAGCTGACCATGTTGATCCTCAGCCGGATTCGGGCCAAGCGCCCGGGCGGTGGCTACGCAGGAACGTTCGTGAAGCAGATGGAAGAGGTGATGGGCACCTGTCTCGATAAGGGGATCAAGGTGGTCAGCAACGCGGGCGGCCTCGACCCCGACGGGTGCGCCGAGGCGATCAGCGAGGTGGCCGACAAACTCGGCCTATCGCCCACGATCGCCTACGTGAACGGCGACGACCTTTTGCCCCGCATAACCGAGCTAGCCGAGGCCGGATCGCTCGAAGCCTTCACCGACGGCCAACCGCTCGGCGACCCCGCCGCGTATCTGACCGCCAACGCCTACTTGGGATGCTGGGGCATCGTCGACGCCCTCACCGCCGGCGCCGACATTGTGGTGACCGGCCGGGTCACCGACGCGGCGGTGGTTTGTGGACCCGCAGCGTGGCACCACGGTTGGGCCCGCACCGACTTCGACCAGCTTGCCGGTGCAGTGGTGGCTGGTCACGTCATCGAGTGCAGTGGCCAAGCAACCGGCGGCAACTACTCGTTCTTCCAAGAGATTCCCAACCTCCAAGAATCTGTGCGGGTTGGCTTCCCGTGGGCCGACATTGCCGCCGACGGAAGCTCGGTCATCGGCAAACACGACAACACCGGCGGTCTGGTCTCGACCGGCACCGTTACCTCACAACTGTTGTACGAGATCGGCGGCCCCGAGTACCTCGGCCCCGATGTCACCTGCCGGTTCGACACGATCGAACTCGAGGAGGTCGCCACCAACCGGGTACGGATCTCCGGTGTTCGGGGCCAGGCCCCGCCCACCACGCTCAAGGTAGCGATGAACGAACTCGGCGGGTTCCGCAACTCGTTCACCGTCGCGCTGACCGGCCTCGATATCGACGCCAAGGCAGCCTTTGCTGAAGCGGCCTTCTGGGACTCGTGCCCGTACGAACCCGACGACTTCGAGTCGGTCGTGAGCGCGGTGATCCCCACCAACAAACCCGACCCCGCCACCCAAGAAGAAGCAACCGCCATCTGGCGGGTCACCGTGAAGGATCACGACGAACGCAAGGTTGGCCGAGCGTTCGCTAACGCCATGGTACAAACCGCACTTACCGGCATCCCCGGGATGTACGGACTCGGCGGCGGTCCTTCGGCGGCGGCACCGTTCGGGGTGTACCGCCCGGCCAAGATCGACGCCGACCTCGTGCCGGCGTACGTGACGATGCTCGGCGGCGACACGACCCAAGTGTCGTCGGTCGTCCCAACCGGCGACCCGCTTGCGATCGAGGCTCCGGGGTCACCGACCGCTCCCGACGGACCGACCACACCGGCGCCGCTGGGAGCGGTGCTCGGTACCCGGTCGGGCGACAAGGGCGGAAACGCCAACCTTGGTGTGTTCGCCCGATCCGAACAAGCGTGGGCGTGGCTCGACGACATGCTCACCACCGAACGCCTCCAGCAGCTACTGCCCGAAACCGCCGACCTGGAAGTCGAGCGCTACCGGTTCGCGAACCTGTGGTCGCTCAACTTTGTGATCGTCGGCCTTCTCGACGAGGGCGTCGCCGCGTCGACCCGCCAAGACGCCCAAGCCAAAGCGCTCGGCGAATGGCTGCGCGCGCGGGTCGTCGAAATCCCGACCGCATTTCTCTGACCAAACTCGGGGTAAAACGACGAAAGCCGTCAGCCCGAAGGCCGACGGCTTGCGTGTAGTGATTTCGCCTAAATCAAACTGGGCGAACGTTCTGGGCTTCGTCGCCCTTACGTCCAGGAGCTACGTCGAACTCCACCTGCTGACCTTCGTCGAGTGACTTGTAGCCTTCACCCTGGATGTTGGAGAAGTGTACGAACACGTCGTCCGCTCCTTCGCGCGAAATAAAGCCGAAGCCTTTTTCTGCGTTGAAGAACTTCACCGTTCCTGTTTCTGCCATTGCAATCTCTCTTCACTGCTGAGTGGGTCTTGTACCTACTCAGCCCTCACCATACCGGTCCGGCGGCACCACGCGTGTATCACGCGGTGCATTGTTGAACCGGTCGTGATCATAAGGGGCCATTTCAGAGCCGCCTTTTGGTCGAGACCACAGGCAGATGCTGGACTACAAGCAATGGCTGACACGACCACCAATTTCTCCCCCGACGATCTTCGCGAGCGGTACAAGGCCGAGCGCGACAAGCGCATCCGCATCGAAGGCAACGCGCAGTACACCGAAGTAGCCGGCCGCTTCGCCCACTACGTCGACGACCCCTATGTCGAGCCCGGGTACAGCCGTGAGCCGCTGACCGACGAGGTCGACGTGATCGCTATCGGCGGTGGCTTCGGCGGTTTGATCTCGGGCGCTCGACTCAAGTCGGCGGGTGTCGAGTCGCTGCGCATCGTCGAGAAGGGCGGCGACTTCGGCGGGACCTGGTACTGGAACCGGTACCCCGGTGCCATGTGCGACGTCGAGTCCTACATCTATCTGCCGCTGCTGGAAGAGACCGGGTACATCCCATCGGAGAAGTACGTAAAGGCGGCCGAGATTCTCGAGCACTGCAAGCTGGTCGCGAACACTTTTGGCCTCTACGACAACGCGTGCTTTCAAACCGAGGTGACCCGGGTCGAGTGGGACGACACCGACAATCGGTGGATCGTTCACACGAATCGGGGCGACGCCATGCGGGCCCGCTTTGTGCTGATGGCGAGTGGGCCCCTGCACCGACCAAAGCTCCCGGGCATCGAAGGTATCGAGTCCTTCGCTGGCCATTCGTTTCACACCAGCCGGTGGGACTACGACTACACCGGAGGCGGACCGCTCGGCGGACTCGACAGGTTGGCCGGCAAGCGGGTCGGCATCATCGGGACCGGCGCAACGTCGGTTCAGTGCGTGCCACACCTGGCCGAAACCGCCGACCAACTCTTTGTGTTTCAGCGCACGCCATCGTCGATCGATGTGCGCGACAACCAGCCGACCGACCCCGAATGGGCTGCATCGCTCGAGCCGGGCTGGCATCGCGAGCGGATGGAGAACTTCAACACGCTGGTGTCGGGTGGGTTTGCGGCCGAAGACTTGGTCGACGACGGCTGGACCGACATCATCGTCAAGTTGTTGAACCGGGCGACGGCGGGCGAAGCCGACCTCACACCCGAGGGCATCGAAGCCGCCTACGAGATGGCCGACTTCGAGAAGATGGAACAGATTCGGGCCCGGGTCGACGAACTCATCGACGACCCAGCCACCGCCGAGGCGCTCAAGCCGTGGTACCGACAGTTCTGCAAGCGCCCGTGCTTCCACGACGACTACCTGCAAACCTTCAACCGACCCAATGTCGATCTGGTCGACACCGACGGCCAAGGGGTCGACCGACTCACACCCGAAGGCGTGGTGGTGGGCGACACCACCTACGAAATCGACTGCCTGATCTACGCCACCGGCTTTGAGGTCGGTACTGGGTTCACGCGCCGGTCTGGCTGTGAGTTCGTCGGCACCGACGGTCAAACGCTCACCGACTACTGGGCCGACGGTGTCCGCACTATGCACGGCATGTTTGCTCGGGGCTTCCCGAACCTGTTCATCATGAGCCATATGCAGGGCGGCTTTACGGTCAACTACCCGCACATGCTCGACGAGCTCAGCACCCATGTGGCCTATGTGCTCAGTCACGTCTTCGAGAACGATATCGAGCGGGTTGAGGTTGCGGCCGCCGCCGAACAGGCCTGGGTCGACGAGATCATCGCCAAGGCTCGCTACGTGCAGGAGTTCCGCGAGAGCTGTACGCCCGGCTACTACAACAACGAAGGCCAGCCCGCGGCGACCGCGGCGCAAAACACCGCCTACGGACTCGGCAATATTGCCTTCTTCGCCAAGCTGGCCGAGTGGCGCGATGCCGGTGACTTCGAGGGACTCGAACTCAGCTGAGTCGTTGCGCCATCGCCTGGGCGGCGACGTATGCGGTGCTGAACGTGGCCTGCAACAGGTAGCCGCCGGTTGGCGCCTCCCAGTCGAGTATCTCGCCCGCTACGAAGGTGCCTGGCATACGGGCGAGCATGAAGGACTCGTCGACTTCGTTGAGCGAGATGCCACCCGCGGTCGAAATGGCTCGGTCGATGGGCATCAGTGCTTCGACCGGCAGCGGAACCGCCTTGGCGAGCTTGGCGATCGCTTCGGCGCCGTCGGGCAACCGGTTCTTCGTGGCTTCGCGCATAAGCCCGGCCTCAACCGGTTCGAATCCGGCTCGTCGTAACCAGGTCGACACCGAGTCTTTGGGCCGGCGACGCTGCGAGAGCCGGCTCGCGAGATCGTCGACCGTCAGGTCGGGTTGGAGATCGACGATGAGTTGCGCTTCGCCAGCATCGAGCGCGGCGCGAATCGCTGCCCCTTGGGCGTAGATCGCTCCCCCTTCGAGGCCAGCGGTGGTCACCATCAATTCGCCGCGCACCCGGTTGTCGTCGACGGTGACGGCCACGTTTTTCACCGGCGTGCCAGCGAACCGGTCGGCGAACACTACCGCCCACCGAAGCTTGATCCCGCAGTTGGCCGGCCGCAGCGGATTCACCTGCACACCAGCGCGTTCGAAGTGCGACACCCATCCGCCGTCGGACCCGACTCGAGGCCAGCTCGCCCCACCGAGCGCAAATAGCGTCGACTCGCTCGCGGCCTGGGTCGGGCCATCGGGTGTTTCGAATAACAGGTCGCCCTCGGGCGACCACCCAGTCCACTTCGACCGCAACCGAAAGGTGACCCCGGCATCGGCGAGTCGGCCGAGCCACGCCCGCAGAAGCGGCGTCGCTCGGAACGACTCGGGGAACAAACGTCCGCTCGAACCAACAAAGGTCGGTTCGCCAAGGCTGGCTGCCCAGTCGGCCAGGTCGTGCGGACCAAACGAGCGGATGGCGGGTTCAAGTACCGGAGCAGCCACTGCGTACCGACCGAGAAATGCGTCGAGCGGTTCGCTATGAGTGAGGTTGAGTCCACCCCGACCAGCGAGCAAGAACTTCCGCCCCACCGAAGCCATGTGGTCATGCACCACAACCGAGTGCCCTAACCCCGACAAGATCTCCGCCGCAAACAACCCAGCGGGCCCACCACCAACGATGTTGCTTGTCTCCGCCTTCGGCTCCGGCGCTTCGCCATTTTCGTCCACGCGTGCCCTCGCCCTCCGCGAGCTCCGGGCTCCTTACCCGCTTTGCCTAAGGCTACTTCCGCTTCTCGACCAGCCAGCGCCTGACCCCACTGTTCATACGTGCATTTCGGGGGCCAGGCCCCCGCTTCAGGGGTTCCGCGTTGCTGGGAAAAGTGCGAGAGCCAGGTGCGTTTGCACCTGGCCCTCTTTACCTTTTGCTTCGTCGGTTAGAACCGGAGTCCGACGGGGTCAGCCTCCGCCGTTGAGGATGTCGGTCAGCGGCTTGAGGTCGCCCGGGTCCGATGCGTCCGGGTCAAAGATCGACAAGCGGAACGAGTTCGATACATCGAGTTTGCCTTCGGTGAGCGAACCGAACGGAATACCGGGTAGCGAGATGTCGCCCAACCGGCCCATTGCGGCCGCGAACGACTCGTGGGTCAGTTCCGGACCAGCTTCGGTCGCGATCTTTTCAAAGAGCGACAACCAACTGCAGTAGTTGATGATCGAGTTGAACCACGCCTCTTCACCTTCAACGACGTCGGCTGGAGCCTTCAATTCGATATCGGGGTGAGCTTCGGAGAAGACCCGTCGGCACTCCAGGGTGTCTTCTTGTTCCCATCGCTCATCGTCGGTCATGCCCGTCACCGTGATGGCATCGCGCGCTGATTCCTTGTTGGTTTCGGCGCCCAGGTTCGACAGGGCATTTGATTCAAGCAACCACTTCTCGACATCGAGTCCGTTGGCATCCATACCTCGAACCGCCGCCTGGCCGCTACCGATAACGAGTACTGCGTCGGCGCCTTCCGCATCGATCTTCTCGGCGAAGATCTTCCACGCATCGTCGGACCCAACAATGTCGCCCTGAGGCACATCGTTGGCGATAACGGCGACCGGGGTAATACCGCGCGCTTCGAGGGCAGCAGGTGCCACATCGGCGAGGTCGGCCTGTTCGACCGAACCAACAACGGCGACCTTCTTGCCTTCGAGCATTCCTTCTTGGTCGAGCAGATCGAGGAAAACGTCGAGACGACGGGTGCGAAGCGCAGCAGGCTGAACCCACGGAGCTTCGGCTTCGGCGAGGCGCTCGGGGGTGATCACGCCGTTGATCAAGATGGTTTCGTTGATGCCGACCACACAGGTGTTGACCGGTTCGACCGGGCCGAGGAAGCCACCAAGCACCGCAAATACTTCGTTGTCCTGGGTGAGCTTGACGCAGGTTTCTTCGGCCGCAACCGGGTCGATCACGTTGTAGTACTCGGGGATGACTTCGACCATGCGACCGTTGATTCCGCCGCGAGCGTTCAGGTCGTCGACAAAGGTTTGCCACACGAGCGGCTGGTCGCCCCAGCCCTCGGTCGACAGACCGAGTTCAATCAAACCCGGGAAGTCGAGCATCGATGCGCCGATGGTGATCGTGTCTTCGGTGACGCCACGCCACGAAGCGGTGAGTTCGACATCGCCGCCGCCATCATCGCCTCCAGCGTCGTCGTCGCCGCCATCATCGCCACCGCCGTCGTCCTCGTCGCCGGCGCCTTCATCGCCACCGCCGTCGTCGTCGCCGCTATCGGCAGGTTCGGTTGTATCCGAACCACCGGTGTCGGTGTCGCCGTCGTTAGTGGTTGTCTCGGCACTGCCACCACATGCAGCGGCGATCAGCGCAAACGTGCACACCAAAACGAGTAATCGAAGCTTGGCCATTGGTTGGAAACCCCCCAAATTGCGCCGGTCGCAGGAGCGACCGGCAAGTCACTGAAACATACCGTAACGAAACTCAAACCAAAATTGCGATCAGCCGCCCACGAGACGTGTTCGAGCCAACCGAGTTTCGGAGCGAGGGGTAATGTCGACGGCTATGCGTATTGGACTCATTGCAGCAGCTCGAATTACCGACAAGGCACTGGTTGCGCCCGCCAACGAAATCGACGACGTCGAACTGGTTGTCGTCGGCGCGCGTGATCTTGACCGGGCTCGGGCAAGCGCCGACCAATGGAACATCGCCGACGCCGTTGGCTCCTACGAAGAGGTGCTCGCCCGAGACGACGTCGATGCGGTGTACATTGCAACGCCAGCGACTGCCCATCACAAGTGGACCCTTGCTGCGCTGGCCGCCGGCAAACACGTGCTGTGCGAAAAGCCGCTAGCCGCCAATGCTGGCGACGCAGCCGACATGATCGCCGCTGGCGAGCAGGCGTTTGCCGACCACGGTCTGATCTTGATGGAGGCGTACCACTGGCGCTATCACCCCTTGGCGAACCAGATCGAAGCGGTGCTCACCTCGGGCGACCTCGGCACGGTGCAACACATCGCCGGGCACTTCAACTTGCCCGACGGTGCGATCCCTCAAACCGACATTCGGTGGGATCTGGCCATTGGCGGCGGCGCCACGATGGACCTGGGCTGTTACCCCATCCAGTGGAGTCGGTTTGCGGCCCACACGTTGGGCGCCGGCGAGCCGACGGTCACCTCGGCCACGGCGGTGACGCCGATCGAACACATCGACGGAAAGCTCACCGCCGAACTTTCGTGGGACGCACCCCAGGGTGCCATCACCGGCACGATCGAGAGCTCGATGATCGAGGACCCGGACGACCTTTTGATCGACCTGGTGGTCACGGGCACCAACGGCACGATGACGGTCGTCAACCCGCTCGCTCCCCAGAACGGCGCCAGCCTTGAGGTCGAAGTGGGCGGCGAAACCACCATCCACGAGGTAGCTACCACGGCCACCTACTTCCACCAGCTGGTTGCGTTTGTCGAAGCGGTCGACACCGGCACCATGGCGATCACCAGCGGCGCCGACTCACTCGCCACCATGAAGGTGATCGACGCCTGCTACACCGCAGCCGGGCTCGAGCCCCGCCCATCGGCAAACTGAAGCAGGTGTCAGACACCTGATGTGGTTCGGCTAGTCGTCGAAGCTCACCAGGATGGCGGCGTTGGCGATAACGATGCCGTCGTCGCCCGACGGGGCGGGCACATCGAGGCCACCGTGCACCGGGTTCACCGTGACGGTTCCGTACGGCACCTCGGCGGCGATGGCGGCAACATCGATCTGGTCGGGTTGGGCCACCGCGATCCGGACCTCAACATGCATGTCGTCTTTGGTCTTGTCGGTTACGGCGAAGAAGTTCAGACTGCTGTGGCGCAGGGCGTCAGAAACCGCCCGCTTGGCGGCCTTGGTGTAATCGTTGCCATGGACGTCGACGCCCATGCCCATCTCGGTGATCCATCGAGTCTTTGCCATTGCCCGTGTCTACTCGCCTTTGAAGACCGGCGTGCGCTTCTCAACAAAAGCCGCGGCAGCTTCGCGATGGTCGGCCGTCGACATGGTGAACACCATGTTCACCGCCTCGGCATCCAGCGCCGCTGCCAAGTCCACGTCGTTG
>CALHTF010000002.1 GCA_938038815.1 uncultured Acidimicrobiales bacterium
CTCGTCGCGGCTGGCGAGCAGCGCGAACAGTGCGCCTTCGTTGGACTTGGAGAAGCCGGCCTCGCACGACACCACGAGGAGGTCTTCGTCGACCATCAGCTCGTAACGACGGAGCATCTTTTCTAGTTCGACCGCCGGCAGGTGCATGTCGGACACGAATGCGACCGAGCCAGCCCTACGGGCCTCCGCAATTCGGTCGGCCGCACCGGGCACGGGACGGAGCAGTTCGTGTTCGACGGCGATCTCTTCGGCCTGGGCTCGGGCGAGAACATCGGGTTGGCTGCCGAGCCGCCCAACGAACGCGTTGAAGATCTGTTCGATGGTGACCGGCCGACCGTCGGCGATCGCTCCAGCACGACGCTCCGCGGCGACCCGGGCACTCGCGTAGTCCGATGCCGGGGCGTCGATCACCCTGGCGGAAACCAGCCGGTTGCCGACCAAAAGGTGCACGGCATCGGGCGAGGTAACGGACCGCACCAACACCGTGTCAAAGATGTCGAAAGAGGCCAAGGGGGCGCCTATTTCGCTCGAATGCATAGGCATCCAAGGTACCGGGTTGCCCCCGGTTCCAGACGCAGGGTGCCTAGGGAGCCTCGCTCGCGGTGACGGCCGATGCGTCGTCGGTCAGGTCGATGACCTCGTCGCTCGATTCGGCCTGCCACGCGGCGATCGCCTCCCGGGCGCCGACGTAGCCGCGCTCGGCAACCGCTTCGTGGTTCTCAAACTTCAACAACCCAACCCCGTCGAGGTCGAGGTCGATGTAAAGGTCGGCCATTCCGCTGCTCGCCGAACTGGCCTTGGCGGCCGACGAACCAATCAGCATCGAGCTCATCAGCGTTGTCCCGATATCGGGATACGGCGACTCGTTACGCCGTAGCCGCCGCTTTAGCTCGTCGAAGCCCGACACACTCAATCCAAAGTCGGTGTCGGCGGTTGGGCCACCAGGGGGCGACACATCGACCGCGATGACCGTACCGATCGAGTTGTCGGCCCACATGGTTCGGATTGGCACATTGTCGAGTACGCCGCCATCAACGTGCAGGTGGCCGTCGATCGGCACGGGCGGCAGTGCCACCGGGATCGCCGAACTGGCCCGGACCGCCCGGCCGAGGTCGCCCCGTCGATGCACCCCAAGTTCGGCCGTGGTGATGTTGGTGGTGACGCAATAGAACGGAATCCACAGGTCGGCGATGTCCCAACCGCCGAACTGGTTCATGAACCCTTCGGCCATCTTCTCGGCCTTGAGTAGCGACACGAGCGGCACGGTGTAGTCGAGGAGGTCTTTATGAAACTCCTGCTGGGCCATAGCCAACAGCTCGCCGTACCGCAGATCCTTGGCCGCCATCGCCCCAACGATTGCCCCCATCGAAGCACCACCGATCCGGTCGTACTCGAGGCCGGCCTCGTGCAGTGCCCGAAGCGCACCGATATGAGCGAATCCTTTTGCTCCCCCACCGCCGAGCACCACCCCTCGGCCGTTGCCGGTCGCGAGTCGGCCCATCCGAGCCATGTGCTTTCCATTGCCTGCGACGACGTTATGCACTTCGTCGACCTCGAAACGATCGAGTATTTCAGCGCTACCTCGGGGCGGGTTGGCCGAATCCCGGAACACCCGGACCACCCATGCGTTGCTGCGTTGCGCATCGCTCAACAGGTCGAGCAACAACCGAACCCGGCGCTGCTCCTCGGCGTCGGGCGCCGCTGACATGAACACGATGCACCGGTCGCTCTGCAGCGCAGCACTCACGGTCCAGTCGGTGAGCTCGGAATCGCCTTCGAGCACCACGTAGTCGTTGGCAACATCGGCCTCGTGAAGAAAGGCGGCCACTCGCTCGGATCCGCCCAGACCATCGATCTCGCGCACGTAGTTGCCAAGGTTCGCTGACGACAGGCGCAGAGTCGACCCGTGCTCGGAGATCGCTTCGACGAACGGCGCAAAGTGATCGGCGGGAGGGTTCGGGACTGTTGAAACAACCGAAACGACCCGGGCGCGAGAATCGGGCTCTACGCGGTGCATCACCCGGTCGATGATGGTGAGAAATACCTTCAAGATCAGACTCGGATGCTGGGTGGTGAGCGACTCGAACGCTTGCCGTGAGATCATCGCCAGTGTCGTCTCGCGCATTGCCGACACCGTCGCCGAGCGGGGCGAATCGTCGAGGATGCCGAGTTCGCCTACCAACTCCCCCCGGCCCAATTCGACGTCGATAGCAACATGACCGTCGACGTCTCGGGCAAGAACCTGCACCCGTCCCGCCAATACCAGGTAAGCGGCGTCGGCCTCGGATCCTTGGGTAAACAACACCTCACCGGGCGAGAGGGTTCTCCACGAGATCTGGTCGACGACCGCGTCGACCACCGATTGGTTCTCGAGGCCAAACAGATTGGCGAGTACCGCCGAGGCGCGACTGCGATTGGATCGCCGACGCGCTTCGGCAGCAACGCGAGAACTCACCTCGTCGTCGGCGTGAAGCCAGCGATAGAACTCCGACTGGGTGAATACAGCCACGGTCGACGGTTCAGTCGCTCGTACCGTCGCAGTCCGCAGCCCTCCGAGCGCGCTGACGACCTCGCCGACCAGTTCGCCCGGGCCGACAGTGCCCACGACCATGGCGCCGTCGAGCGTGCTGCGCTCGATCACAAAGCTCCCCGACTCGACGCGGAACACATCGGAGCCATCGTCGCCCTCAACGCAGAGCGCCTCGCCTATCCCGACCGATCTAATCGGTGCGGTTTCGCCAAACGTTGGATACTCCGTCACTACCCACCCCTAAGGAAACAAACCAACCAGTCCCAAGGTTACGTAAGGGCGGCGTCTGGCCAAAGTCCACCCGTGCAACACCGAGGGTGGTTGTAGTAGCAAGAAGGCATGGCAAACCTTGACGATGTTCGATCGTTTCTGACCGTCGAAACCGGGCTCGCGGTGGTGAGCACCACCCAAACCGACGGCCGGGTGTTATCGAGCGTGGTCAACTGCGGGGTGGTCGACCACCCGGTCGATGGTCAACCTCGTGTGGCGTTTGTGTCGATTGGCGGTGCAGCCCGGCTCGGGCACGTGAACCGGGGTTCGCAGGTGACCATCGCTATCCGACGAGGCTGGAAATGGGTGTCGGTGACCGGCCCGGCCGACGTGATCGGCCCTGACGACCGGCCGAACAACTACACCGACGATTCGCTCCGTCTGTTGCTGCGAGAGATCTTTCAGGCCGCTGGCGGAACCCATGACGACTACGACGAATACGACAAGGCCATGGCCGCCGACGGCCGAGTGGCCGTATTGGTTTCGCCCGACCGAATCCACGGCGTTACCTCCGGCTGATGGCCGCTCTACTATCGCCCGAGCAGATCGAGTCATACGTCGACAACGGATACCTCCACTTGCCAGCGTTTGTCGATGAGCGTTGGCTCGCCGATCTCGGGTCTGCATCGGATGAATTCGTCGAGCAGAGTCGCTCGCTGACCGCCTCGAGTCGATCGATCGATATCGAGCCCGGCCACACTGCCGAGGCTCCGCGATTGCGTCGACTGTCGTCGCCGGTCGACCATCACCAGACCTTCCGCTCGTTCACACTCGAAGGCCCAGTGGCCGACCTCGCAATGGAGTTGCTCGGCGGACCAGTTCGCTACCATCACTCGAAACTCAACTACAAGTGGGCAAGCGGCGGCGAAGAGGTCAAGTGGCATCAAGACATTCAGTTCTGGCCCCATACCGACTTCTCGCCGCTGACGATCGGGGTCTACCTCGACGATGTCGACGCCGAGATGGGTCCGATGGGTGTAGTACCGGGAAGTCATCGTGGTCCGCTGTTCGATCTGTACGAGCCAGGCACCAACCAATGGGCCGGCGCGATGAACTCGCTAGATGTGAGTCGTTTGGGTCTCGACTCGGGCACCGACGTTGCGTGGCTTGACGGTCCAGCGGGTTCGGTCACCGTGCACAACTGCGCGATGGTTCACGGCTCACAGCCAAACATGTCCGACCGGCCGAGACCGCTGCTTCTGCAGACCTATTCGGCCGTCGACTCTTTCCCAATCGCAGGTATCGGAGCCAACGGCGCAACTGGCCCAACGAGCGGCGTGGTGCTCGGCGGTGCCTCGACCCAACAAGTGACCGTCGCCGGTCGGGCAATGACCGGCGCTCCCGATTGGTCGCGCAAAGGCGCCCCCACCATCTTCGGCAGCCAACAAGCCCGATAGGGCCTGGCACGTTCGACTACTGCGGGAGTGCGTGGGCTAACGCGGAGGCTTGTGCAAGGACGTCTTTTGCTGGGCGGCCCAGCTCCTTTGCGGCGGCGACGACGTCGTCCCACTCGACGCTGCGGTTCAACAACTGACCGCCATCGAACGCCGACTTCACACTGATGGTGTGGCCATCGACCTCGACCGACTCCTCTTTGCGGTCGAGCACATATTTGGTCACCGGCACCTCTCGGATACCAAGGGTGGTCGTTTCGGCATAGATCGTCGAGCGGATTGCCTTTCCGAGCCCCGCGTCGCACAACACACCGAGCGTGAACGCTGGTCGTCCCTTCTTCATCACGATCGGGGTTACCCACGCATCGTCGGCACCGGCATCGAGCAATGTGGCGATGACCTCGGGCCATAGGCGCGGGTCCATGTCGTCGATGTTGGTTTCGTACTGCACGTGATTGGTCTGCGGCTCAGCCATCGGTGTCAATCATGACAGCTGGGTCCCGAGCCCGGTAAGTGCGGCGGCGTTGGGCGGCTTCGGTTCGGGCTAAACATGGGTGATGACCGATACCCCCGAGTGCCCGATCTGCACGATGCCCGAACCGCTGATCTCCGCCGACGGGTTCGAGTGCGGAACCTGCGGGCACGAATGGATGGACGAACCCGACGACGGGATTGGTGAGGTTCGCGACGTCAACGGCAATCTGCTCGCCGACGGCGACGACGTCACCATCGTCAAAAACCTCAAACTCGACGGCAAGACCGGCGGCATCAAGATCGGCACCAAGGTGAAATCGATCCGTCTGGTCGCCGGCGATCATCCGATCAAGGGCAAGGTCGGGGGCCGAAGCATCTTGATAATTGCCGACAAAGTGAAGAAGGCATAGAACGATGACGATCACCACCGTTCTGCTCGACCTCGACGGCGTGGTGCGCCATTTTGACCCTGCCCACGTCGCCGGGGTTGAACAAGTACACGGTCTGGAGCCGGGCAGCCTGACCGCCGCCGCATTTGCGCCCGACCTGCTGATCCCGGCCATCACCGGCGAAGCGACTCGGGCGGAGTGGACAACGAGTGTCGGCGTCGCCGTCGATAACCCGGCCGCGGCGAACGCATGGCTCGACACCTCGATCGGCGAGCTCGATGAGGCGCTGTTGACCGAGGTCGACATCCTTCGGGCGCGCGGCGTGGTCGTGGCGGTCCTCACCAACGGCACCAGCACCATCGACGAGGAGATGGTCGAGCTCGACCTGGTGCGCCGGTTCGACGCCATCTTCAACACGTTCGATATCGGATTCGCCAAACCCGACCCCCGAGCGTTCCGACACGTAGCCGAGGCGCTTGCGGTCGACTCTGCGGAGGTCTTCTTCACCGACGACTCCGCCTCAAAGCTGGCGGGCGCGATCGAAATTGGTATGACCGCCATCCTCTTCGAAGGCATCGACAAGTTTCGGTCCGACCTGGCGAACATTGGACTCCGAACCTCCGAGTAGGCGAAGCTCAGCCTCATGGCCGACGACGTCGAAGAGATCAAAAAGCTGAAAGCCCGCTATTTCCGCACGCTCGACCAACGGGATTGGGACGGCTACGCCGATGTCTTCACCGACGATGTGGTGGTCGACGTTCGCGACGACGCTGGCCCCGACGCGATACACCGAGGCCGCGCGCCCTATCTCGAAATGCTTCAACCGTTTCTCGAGGGCGCCATCACCGTGCACCACGGTCATATGCCCGAGATCGAGATCACTGGTGAGGACACCGCAACCGGTACCTGGTCGATGCAGGACCAAATCTGGTTCGCCGAAGGCAGCGGTTTTGAAACTCTCTCCGGCTCGGGTTGGTACATCGAGACCTATCGCAAGGTCGACGGACAGTGGAAGATCGCCGAGATGACCCTTCGCCGCCAACGGGTCGAAATGGCCGGCACCCAGATCTTTCCTCGCTAAGCCCAACCAGTACCCAACATTGGCCCCTGCATTGCCCATCGGCGAACATGCACAACCACCCCAAACTACCTAGGTCTGAGAATCATGGATGAACTAACCGGCCGCACTGCGGTCATCACCGGCGGCGCAAGCGGTATTGGCCTGGCGATGGCCCATCATTTTGGGGCTGAAGGTATGCGCTTGGTGGTGGGCGACGTTGAAGCGCCGGCGCTCGATGCAGCGGTGACCGAACTTACCGACGCCGGGTTCGAGGTCGTCTCCGAGGTGATCGATGTTCGCGAGATCGACGACCTCAAGCGCCTCGAAGCGACGGCCATCGAGAACTTCGGCAACGTCCACGTGCTCTGCAACAACGCCGGTGTAGGTGGCGGCGGCGCGGTTGCCGACCCCGACAACCTCGCCACCTGGAAGTGGACGATCGATATCGACCTGTGGGGCGTGATCTATGGCTGCAAGGTTTTCCTGCCCGCCATGATCGCCCACGGCGAACCTTGCCATGTGGTCAACACCGCGTCGATGGCTGGTCATGCCTCGCCACCGATGATGGGCGCTTACAACGTCTCGAAGTATGGCGTGGTCGCTCTGTCGGAAACCTTGACCCGCGAGATGCAGATGGAGCAGACCAACGTGGGCGTATCGGTGCTGTGTCCGGCGTTTGTAAAGACCGGCATCGCCGAAAGTGCCCGAAACATGCCCGACGATGTTGCCGCGACGGTGCCGGAACGCTCCGACAACGAAGACGGTGTGCAGTCATTCATCTCGGCGCTCGTCGACGGCGGGATCAGTCCCGACATCGTCGCCCAAGCGGTGGTCGATGCGGTGAAGGACAACACGTTCTGGATCCTCACCCACGAGAACACCAAGGCCGGCATTACCGCTCGGGCGAAAGAGATCGTCGAAGGACGCAACCCCACCCTCGACGGGGCGCTCGGCTAGATCGAAACCACTTTGGTGACGATGGGCGGAAGCTCATCTTCGGGCAAGAGGTAACGGGCGAGCAGAATCGTCTCGGTTCGGCCTTTGGTGTCGAGCCAGTTGCGAGTGCCCGGGTCATCGGGGCCCACCAACATTTTGATCGTGCCGTCGGGTTCTCGCTCGGCCTGCCGGTCGTTGATGCAAACCTGCTGACCGTCGCGAAACTCGGGCGACTCGAGCCAGTAGTTGTTGAGGTGCACGCTCCAGTACCGACACGCCGGAGGCGACAGCTCGAGCTCGAGGGCCTGCCCAGGTTCGAGCTGCACGTAACAAAGTTGGTAGTGGTTGTGTGGCGTACCCGCCATCTCCGACACGAGTTCGGCCGCTGCTTCGTTCATCGTGTTGGGTCGCAACCGCAACTCTTCGGACAGGTTGACCGTGGCGTCATTTACCCAACCCAGCCCAAGACCCAAGATGCCGAGGAATCCGGTGAGCTGCTCGGTGCTGAGTTCGGGTCGATGACCCAGCTCCGGCGAACGTTGCTCGACCTCAAACGTGGCCTTCACGCCATTCGCCCGGTCGTGGGTGTACTCCCGGATGATCATGAACGTCGCGTCGTCGCCGAGGTCGAGCCAGTTCGATTCGAGTTCGGGGCCACCGATCGTCAGCTCGAATCGGCCGTCGGAGCCGATTTCGAGCTCGCCGTCGTGAAGGTCGGCGACCACTCGGTCGGTGACGCCGGCCCGGTAAGCCGTGAACGAAATGTAGGGCGACTTACCACGGGTCCCCGAGATCCGGTACCCGCCGCCCGCGGCCACGCTGAACTGGAAGTACACCGTGTCAGGACAGTCGGCAAATAACTTGCGGGTCGGCGACTCCGGCAAGAAGAGCTCGGGTTTCTGACCACCGGGAAACTCCAGGAACTGTTCTTCCCGGTAGGCCAACTGCCGGAGGATGAACCGCAACCCATCGAGCCGTTCGGCATTGTTGGGCGAGGTCGCCAGCGCGTCATGGCCAAGCTGGTTGAGCGTGGCGGTGAACTCGTCCCACGCGGCGGCCAACTGCGATTCATTCGTCGACATCGCAGCAACCTAACCGACGTGGGTATACCTAACGCAGGTTGAGGCGGCCGGTTCCTTCCGCGGTCGTACCGACGAC
>CALHTF010000003.1 GCA_938038815.1 uncultured Acidimicrobiales bacterium
CAACCTGCTGACCTGTGAGACCGAAGGGCTCGCGGTCGGTGAAGAGATCGTGGTCACCATCGTCACCCGGACCGTCAACCAGGTAAACGAAGTGACCAACACCGCCACGGTGAGCGCCGATGCGCTTCAAGGTGGAACCGGCCAGTCGAGTGCGTTCGAGGCAGCAGCCAGCGAAGTGGTAACCCGCCCGCCGACCCCGCCGTCACGCCGCCCGCTCGCCTTCAGCGGTGCCAGCAGCCTCATGATGGCTGCGGTAGCACTGGTGTTGGTGGCGTTCGGTGCACTCCTCATCCTCGGTAGCCGCCGCCGTCGCAACGAGGCGTAAACCAGGCTGATCCAGGTAGTGGCGTACGTTCGCTACACCGGTGATCCCACGGGACCCCTGCCAACCTGTCGTGCTATTTCGGTAGTTTCCGGCGAAACTTCTTAAGGTGCCGACGGCGCCCACCGATGTCATTCGTATGTTCTCCTGCAAACTCGACGACACCGGGACCACCCGCGACGATCGATCCCGCGTACTCCTTGCTGGCCTCCTCGCCGTGCTGGTCATCGTTACCCTAATAGCCACCAACGGTTCTCCAAGCCCGACCGCATCAGACCCGGCACAAGACGACTCCGTTGAACCACGCGCCGAAGTTCTTGGTACCTCCGAGGACCGCCCGGCCCTCACCCGAGAGTCCGGCCTTCCCACCAACGCTCGCGGACCTCGATGGTGGCCAGAGAACCTCGACAAGCCAACGAAGTATGGATTCATTCGGCCGGTCATAGGCAAAAACGTCGGCCACCGGGTAAGCAACCTCACCGACATCAGCGGCCTGCGCAACGACGGTCCCCACGGATTGACGATCGATGCCAATTTCATCACCCAAAATCGCCAGAAACCATGGATCACGAGCGAGGGCGGCCGCACGGTCATCAAGGGCGTTTCAACCAAGGGCGTTTGCCTGAACATCACGACCACGATCACGCTTCGAGACTCGTCGATATCTTGTCCGACTCGAACCCAAAGTGACCGGTGGGGATACGTCGGACGCGACAACCACGCTCCGGGGATCAACATTCTCGCTCCCGATGTCACCATCGAGTACACGACTGTCGTGTGCACCGGCTACGACAACGAGATCTGCTCTCGCACGATCTGGGGCGGCAAGAACTCCCTGATCCAATTCAACGACCTGTCGGGTGCGGCGGGGATTGTCGAACTCACTTCCAACACTCGAGTCGAATACAACTACATGCACGGACTGGCCTTCGGCGCTGACCGCCGCCAGACCAACGCCAACAATAACGGCGGCATTACCCACAACAACGTGATCAACAGTCTCGGTTACCCGGGCGGCACCGTCGTCGGTAACTACATCGAGGCCACCTATGGGCGAGTATCGGCCAATCCGCAGTGGCACCGCACGACCCAGTACCTGTACATCTTCGATGACGGCATCATCGAAGTAGGCGACCCGCTGAACGGATTCGTGTTCGCCCACTACCCCATCCTCGGCAGCGGCGAGGGCTACGTCGCTCGCCACAACTACATCGAATCCGCAGGGAGAGCGATGCTGTGCCAGCCATCCAACACCGCAACGGGCTGCGCGTCCGACATGAGCTACAACGCGTTCGCCAAGGACAAATTCGGCGATTTCCGCCAGCAGCCGATGTTCCGGTCGACCAAACAACATGGGTCGTTCAGCGGCGAGTGCAACTTTAAGCTCTCGGGCCCGAGTGACCTCTCGCCGAAGATCCTCGGAAAGAACATCTTCGACAACGGCGGTACCCATGGCACCGACGACTGCCGCCTCCCGACGGGTTAGGCCACAAGAGGAACGGTTACCGCCCCAGGCGCGTACGTAACGCGGCTACGCCGGTTCGGGCGTCGCCCCGAGCGAGCTTCGAGAGGTTGTCGGCCACGGTCTTGACCCGGCTCGACCGTGTCGCAGGGTTGAACGGCACCTTAAGCAGGCCCTCGTCACAGAGCGCGATCGAGCGCTTTTGCACCTCGCGACCTTGTGCATGATCGGGATCATCGGGTTCCCACGTCATAACCTCAACCAGTTCGCTGGTGTCGGCAAGCTGCACCGACCGGGGCTGCAATAAGCCAATTCCCTGTTCGATTCCGCCCAACCAGCCGGCGCCGCGTTGATCCACATAGAGGCGGTCGCGCCAGCCAATCGTCGAGGGCTGATCGAGCCGAAACTGGCGCCATTCGTGCATCGCCGGGATCACGAAGGACTTGGTGAGTGGGAGCAGACGGAAAGCTCGCGAGATCAGTCGCTCGAATTCGTCCTTGCCGGGCATCGTCGCGGTATCGGGACCGGGAAATAGTGCGTCCCACGTGCCGGATCCAATCTCAAACATCGCACCACGAACCAGGATGTCGTCGTCGGTGAACACGTCGAACATGCCACGCGCCAGGAATCGTCGATCCGCATCGCGGATTGCACCCCCGGTGTGTTCGTCCCAGCGTGCGAGTGCCGATCTTTCGTTTCGGGTCGGACCGATCGGGTGGTGGCGGACCCCGGCGTCGTGGGACAAGCGGGCCGCCGTCTCGGTGTCCGCACCAGCCGGACTGGCCTCGGACTGGGTGTAGGTCTCAAAGTCGACGCCCTCCGCGAGGGCGGCGGCAAAGATCATTCTCGAGTCGTAGCCCGCGGTGAGCGCAATTTTCAGGTTGCCGAGTTCACTGGCCCGTCGAAGCTGAGCCTGCAGACCTTTCTGAAGCACCAACGCACGATCATCGAGCGAGCCACCGTTTGACCGGAGTCGGTTCGATTCATCGTGAGCTACCTCACCGGACCGAAGGGTCAGCTGTTGGTCTCGAATGAGGCGTCGCACCCCTGTGAAACCGCTCAGCGGAGGCACGATCCAGTTCGGGCGGTAGTCGCCAACCCGCAGGTTGCTCCGGGGAGCATTGACAGCATCGGCCACAAGCGGGGCGCTTGATCCGAGCGCGATGGTGTCGCCATTGGACGCCCAGTAAAGACTCAGCAGTCCCATCGCCGATTGCCGAGCAACCGGCCAGACCGACGCCCATCGACCCCCCTGTCGGCGAGCTTGGTCAAGACTCGCGCCGTCGTGAAAGAGCGGAAGGTCCCCGACGAACACGCCGTCGTCAGATTCGACCACCGTGAGCGCCGGGTCGTGGTGCAAAAACCAGCCCGGCTCCAGTTCTCGAGTCGCGTACCAAGAAACCGGTGCATTCTCGGTGGAGGCAACAAGGAATTGCCGGGCATGAAGTTGGCGCATGAGGGTCATTTCACTAGAAACAGTCGGCTGTTCCGTGAGAGCCGCCGTTGTCGAAGATATCACCCGGCAGCACCTCCGGAGTCGGGTCAAGCGAATCGTCGAGCGTGAAGTTGCAGCGGCCGCCAAAGGTCCCGTTGTCTCTCGTTGAGCGGAACATCGGCTGTTGGCGGAAGTCGCCGAAGCGGTCTTTGGCGAAGGCGTTGAAGCTCATGTCGGCGGCACACCCGGTTGCGCTATCTGATGGTTGGCACGACATCGCTCTCGCTGCGGATTCGATGTAGTTGTGGCGAGCGACGTAGCCCTCGCCGCTTCCGAGGATGGGGTAGTGGGCGAACACGAATCCGTTCAACGGATCGCCGACCTCGATGATGCCACCGTCGAAAATGTTGAGGTACTGGGTGGTTCGATGGTTGTCCGGATCGGCCGATACTCGGCCATAGGTGGCCTCGATGTAGTTACCAATAACCGACGCCCCGGTATGGCCGAGGCTGTTGATGACGTTGTTGTGGGTAATGCCGCCGTTGTTGTTGGCGTTGGTCTGGCGGCGGTCAGCACCGAAGGCCAGTCCGTGCATGTGGTTGTACTCAACGAGACTGTCCTGCCCCAGTTCAACAATGCCCGCCGCTCCGGAAAGATCGTTGAAGCGAATCACCGAACCCGTGCCAGCCCAAACGGTCCGCGAGCAGATTTCGTCGTCGGTGCCGGTGCACGTGACCGTCGAGTGCTCGATGATGACATCGGGCGCAAGAATGTTCACCGCGGGCGCATGGTTATCGCGTCCGACATACCCCCAGCGGTCGCTTTGGCTTCGCGTCGGGCACGAAACCAGCGAATCTCGAAGCGTGACCGTGGTGGTGATGTTGAGGCATACCCCGACCGCCGAGACCGAGTGGATCACGGTGCGGTCCGCCTCCTGAGTTATCCATTCGGCCGACGAATGTTGGTTGAGAAAGTTGTCATCGATCGTCAGCCCGGACGCACCATCGTTCACCAGACCGGCGATATCGGTAAGCGCTTCAACGCGGTGGCCGACCGTGACCCCCTTGACCGGTCGCACAAACCCGTAGTCGGGTGGTTCCTGCGGCACCTCCGGTTCGACCGAAACACCGACGGTGGTGACAACGGTGCCCACCGATTCTTCACCCAAGGTCGCCACGGTGGTCGAGGTAACCGCCGGTTTTTGCGCCTGGTCAGACCCCTCGATCGCCGATCCCGGAATCGTGCCTACCGCCAGGACAACCAATCCGAAAACGAGCGACACCACATAGGGCCACGGGGTTTTTCGGAAGGGGATCACCTTCACCACATTACAACGTACCTAGAGGTATTTCCGCCGCCCCGGCTGAGGGCTACAGCCGCACGCTCGATTCGGCGCCTTGGTCGATTCTGCTGGGGCCGTCGCTGTGGAGGCGGTGCCATCCGGCGGCGGCAATCATTGCGGCGTTGTCGGTACACATTGCTCGGCTGGGGAGGAAGGCTTGAAGGCCGTCTTCGGTGCAGGCGTCGAGAACCGCTTCGCGTAGCCGACTGTTAGCCGCTACTCCACCACCGATTGCAAGGCCGGTTGCGCCGACCTGCTTCACCGCTCGGCGGGCTTTGGCGACGAGCACGTCGGCCACCGCCTCTTGGAACGAGGCGGCAACGTCGGCCGCGTCGACGTCGGGGTTCTTGCGCACGTGGTTGACCACCGAGGTCTTGAGCCCACTGAACGAGAAGTCGAGGCCATCGTTGCGCATCGCCCGGGGGAACGAGATCGCTTCGGGATCGCCTTCCATCGCGAGCGCGTCGATCGCGGGGCCGCCCGGGTAGCCGAGGCCGAGGTAGCGGGCGACCTTGTCGAAGGCTTCGCCGGCCGCATCGTCGAGGGTCGAGCCGAGCACGTCGTAGTCGCCATGGCCCTTCATATGAATCAGCTGGGTATGTCCGCCCGAGACGAGCAGTACGACCAGTGGGAGTTCGAGTTCGGGTTCCTCGAGGAACGATGCGTACAGATGACCTTCGAGGTGGTTGACCGCCACGTAGGGAACATCCCACACCAACGAAAGGGCCTTGGCCGCACTGACGCCGACCAACAACGAGCCGATCAGCCCCGGCCCATAGGTGGCGGCAACCGCGTCGACCTCTTCGTTCTCGATCCCGGCCTCGACCACCGCTTGGGCGACCACCGGGGTGAGTAGTTCGACGTGGGCCCGACTCGCGATCTCGGGCACTACTCCGCCGTAACGGGCGTGGATGTCGATCTGGCTGCTGACAACCGACGACCGGATGGTTTTGCCGGCGACCACGATCGCGGCTGCCGTTTCGTCGCACGAGGTCTCGATACCGAGGATGTTTTCGAAGTTAGCCACGGGGTCCTCCGAGGAGCGCTTGGGCCGCAGTGGTGAGTTTGGGAGTTGGGATGCCAGCGGCCAGCGTGGCGATCTTGGCCCGGTATTCGGGCTGGTCGACATCGACGGCCCACATGACGACGGCATCTTCTTTGGTGTCGGCGTAGTAGCTCTTGCGCATGCCGGCCGGCACGAACCCGAAGCGTCGGTACAGATCTTGGGCTTTGGTGTTACTGACCCGAACCTCGAGGGTGAGGGCAGTGACGTCCAGCCCGTGGGCCCGGTTGATCAAGGCGAGCAGGAGTCCGGTCGCAATGCCCCGGCCTTGGGCTGCGGGATCGACCGCAACGGTGGTGATGTGTCCTTCGTCGACTGCGGTCAGCAGGCCAGCATGGCCAACGACGCGGCCTCGATCGAGCGCCACGATGTGGGTCCGGTCTTCGAGGGTCATCTCTTGTTGCAGCAATGCCATCGACCACGGCTTCTTGTACACCATCGTGTCGATGCGCTGCACCGACTTGAGATGCTTGCGGCTGAGCAGGTCGACGGTGATCTCGACCGGCGGGCGTTGGGCTTTGCGAATCTGGCCGACCGCTGGGCGGGTTGGCGATTCGGCTGGCGGGAGAGCGCTCATGACGGAGTCTCCCGCTTGATCCAGTTGATCTCCGCGTCGGGCTTGCGCAGGTACATCGGCTTGAGTTCCCACGGCTGCACCCACTCTTCGCGCATGGCTTGGGCATGGGCGAGCTGTACGAGCGATCCGGCGGTGGGGTGAGCTAAACCTTGATCGGCGATTTCGGTCCCTTTGAGTTCGCCAAAGATCTCGGCGTACCGCAGCGCACCGTCGCCCACCATCAGGCATTCTTCGCCGCGAGCCTGAAGTTCGCTAGCCAGTTCTTCGGGAGTTCCGACCCGGGGTTCGCTCACCCGTTGCACACCGCCGGGTACATGGCGGTACAGGGCGTAGAAGACTTCGCCTCGTCGGGCATCGATCGTGGCGGCGATGAGTCGGGGCGAGAACCGTACCGGGAACGCCAAGAGGTCAAGGCTCGAAACGCCGATCATGGGCACACCCACCGCGTGGGCAAGCGACATGGCGGTCGAGATGCCGACCCGGAGACCGGTGAACAGGCCGGGTCCAAGATCGACGGCCACCACCGAAACCTCTTCCAGTTCGATCCGGGCTTGGCGACGAACGAAATCGATCTGGGGCGCCAGGTTCTCCACGTGGCGACGGCCTTTGGCCGAGTGGGCCGAAGCCAACACGCCTTCGTGACCGCCGATCGCACAACCGACCTGCGCCGTCGCCGACTCGATACCGAGGATCAACATGCGGGGGCGACCTTCTCGAGGGCGGCGGCGAGACCGGGCTCGCGGGCTGCCCAGGCGGTTCCGACCGACGAAAACCCGAGTACCCGTTCGTCGTCGCCTTCGCCGAATCCAATCCGGAGTTCGAGGTAGTTGGCGGGGAGCATCGGCACGATGGCGTCGCCCCACTCGATGATGGTGACCGCGTTGTCGTCGAGCAGTTCGTCGATGCCTAGCCCGATCACTTCTTCGAGTTGGTCGAGCCGGTACACATCGAGGTGGTGGATGCCGAGGTTCTCGCCTTGGTAGTTCTGGGCGAGCGTAAAGGTCGGGCTCGTGATGGGGTCGGTCACGCCGAGTTGGGCGCCAAACCCTTTCACAAAGGCGGTTTTACCGGCCCCAAGATCGCCGAGCAGCAGCACGAGGTCGCCGGCCTGAACAAGGTCGGCCAGCGCGGCAGCGACCGCTTGGGTCTGCTCTACACCGGTGGTTGCTACTCGGATCACAGGCCTAAGGATATCCGAGCAGTGGCCAACCTCACCGAGCCGCCCACCCCTCATTTCGTACCCCACCCCCCGAAATTTTTGCAGTTGAACCGCGCAGCGCGGCTCAACTGCAATCAGAAACCTTTGGGGTGGGTTGGGGGGAGCCGACGGATGGCCGATTCGGTGGCGACGATTGCCGCAGTACGCACCACATCGAGGTCGACATCGCCGGCCGGCAGTGTTCCGGTTGCTGCGGCCACCACTGCATCGCCATCGCTGCGCAGATGCGGCGGGAAAAGCGCTCGGGCGAACCCGTCGTGGGCGCCTTGGGCCACCAGCAGACACTCGGTCTTGGTCAAGGTTGCGTTGGTGGCCACCACACCGATCGTCGTGTTTTCGAACGGCCGGTTCTCCGGCCACGAGTCAAAGGAGCCATCAGCGATCGATTGGCCGATCGACCCATCGTCGACATGGCCAGCGGCGTTCACGCCGTAGAGAACCGACACCACCAAGTCACCCACCCGCACGGTCGAGGCAACCACTCCCCCGGGCACGGCCTCCTCGGCACCCCACTTGCCCATCGTTGCGCCGGCTCCAGCGCCGACCGGCCCAGTGGCAAACGAACTGGTGGCCGCTTCGGCGGCGGCTCGTCCGTCGGCGGCGGTCGGGCGGACCGAACCGTCGCCGACTCCCAGGTCGAACAACGACATCCCAATCACGATCGGCACCCGGCCTGAGGCGGTCGGGAAACCAATGTCGTGTTCGGCGCAGTGGGCAACCACGCCGTCGGCGGCGGCGAGCCCGTAAGCCGAGCCTCCCGACAGGACAACCGCGTGGATGTTCTCGACCAGACGGTCGACACCGAGCAAACCAAACTCTCGAGTGGCGGGAGCCCCGCCTCGAATCTCGCCCGATGCCACGGTGCCTTCAGGGAAGAGCATCACGGTGCAGCCGGTTCGAGCTGCGGCGTCGGTGTAGTGCCCAACCAGCACGCCGTCGACCCCAGCGTCGGCGATCCCGGATTCGGTTGGCTCTTCGGTCATGCCCGCAGGTTACCGAGGGCCGTGTCGTAGTCGGTAACGAGGGTTGCCCAGTCGTACCGGCGTAGGTCGTTGCTCAGTCCGACCGTGCGTTGCCGATAGTGGTCGAGGTTGTCGAGAACGTCGCGAAGTCGATCCACAAACCCGCCTTCGTCGTACAACACCACGTCGTGGAATTGTTCGGGCACGATCTCGGGGTAACTGAGCCGATTGGGCAGCACGCCGATCGCGCCAGCAACCATGGCCTCCACCATGGCGATGCCAAAGAACTCGTGGTGCACGGCACTGACGACGATGTCCGATGTCGCCAACAAGGCCACATACGCCTGACGATCGAGAAACCCATGGTGGATCACCCGGTCGCCGAGCCGTTCGATCGCCTCGTGAAACTCCCGAGGGTCGACCCGTTCGTTCTCCCCTGCGAGCGCGAACCGAAAGTCGTAACCGGCGGCAGCCAGCTGGTCGAGCGCACCGAAGACGGCTCGGGGGTTCTTGTCGTGGTCCCATCGATGCGACCACAAGATGAGGGGCGGCCCATCGGTGGTTCGGGGCTGGTCACCAATGTCACCCAGCGTTACCCCGACCGGCAGCACCGACGACTTTTCCCGCACCGAATCCAGCAGATGTATATGGCCGGCGTCGGGGGCTCGCTTGAGGAGCGTGGCGAGTTCGCCGAAGAGTTCGTCGAGGTGGAACTGCGAGTTGAAGAACACGTGGTCGGCCGCCACCATCGACACCCAGTTCACCAACGACAGCGCTTCGTCGGGTTGTTGCGACGGGCCGAGCGGGTATGACAGTTGGTTCTCGTGCATGTACAAGGCAACCGCTGGGTCGCCGACCACTCGACGGGTGAGCCCGAGATACGCAGGAAGGTTGACGAAGTCGCTCACCAACAACACGTCGGGCTGACCAACCTTGGCAACCACGTCGGCGGTGATCTCGGCGAGGGTTACCGCGGCACCCCGCAAACGCCAGCGCCAGAAGTTCGGATCGTGCGCCACCACATGCACCTCGTGTTGGCTGTGCTCGACGAGGCCGTCGGCCCACGATCGGTGCGAGCCGCCGTAGTACGGCTCCACCACAAACACCCTCACGACGACGCTCGAAGGTCGACCATGGCCTGAGCCACGAGGTGCGGCAGGTCGCTTGCCGTGAGGGTTGGTGCCAAGGTCCCCGCATGGCCATGCACAAAGGCCCCGCACGCTGCGGCCGGCCCGAGCTCCATCCCTTGGGCAGCCAACGCACCGATCAGGCCGGCGAGTACGTCGCCCGATCCCGCGGTTGCCAACCGTTGATCGCCGGCGGTCGAGAGGTACACCGGGCCACCAGGTAAGGCGATCACCGTCGTTGGGCCCTTCAGCAAAACCACCACTCCAAGGGAGTCGGCGAGCCGTTGGGCGGACCCAATCCGGTCCGAGCCCGGCGGCGCTCCGGTCAGGCGGGCGAACTCACCGTCGTGAGGGGTAAGCACAATCGGACCCGTCCGTTCGCCCAGCACCTGCGACCCGTTGCTGCGGAGATGTTCGCCAAGGTGCCACAGCGCATCGGCATCGAGCACCACGGGTTGACTCGACCGCCCAATCAGATCGATCAACGCGGAGGTGAGCGACGGCGACCGGCCAAGACCTGACCCAACGACCAACGCCGCAAAGCGATCGAGGTCGGGGGTTGCGAGGTCGGCCCCGACCGGCGCCAGAACAACTTCGGGTAAGCCGGTCATGACCGGGTCATCTCCCAGCACGCTAAGCCGCACATATCCGGCGCCGGCTTGGGCTGCAGCCTGTGCCGCCAACTGAGCGGCACCTCGCATCCCGGGCGCGCCACCGATCACCCAACACGCCGACTCCCATTTGTGGGCCGCAACCGGGCGGTCGGGCAACCACGAAACAACATCGGAGCGCTCGACCAGGTAGGCGACCGGATCCACACCATCGATCGGTACGCCAATATCGACCAATCGCAGGTCGCCCGAAGCCGATCGGGCGGGCTCGAACAGTTGGCCAACTTTGTACCCCGCAAGCACCAAGGTTCGGTCGGCCCGGTTCGGCGACCCGACGGCTGCACCGTCTAGGCCCGAGTATCCTGACGGAATATCGACCGCCAGCACCGGAACCCCGGGCGGAAATGGTGCGGCTTCGTACTCCCGGCTGATACCGGTTCCGAAGGCGGCGTCGATCACCAAGTCGAGTCGCCGGTTCGATCCTGCCTGCACCGCAACACCCGGGACAACCACCGTTACCGCAACACCACGACGGTCGAGGTGGGCGGCCGCGGCGCGCCCGTCGGCACCGTTAGTTCCCGGACCAGCAACTACCACCACTCGTCGGCCGTATGTTCCGCCCATCATCTGTATGGCGGCCAGGGCAATGTGGCGTCCGACGCGATCGACTATGTGGTCCAGTGGTTCGTCGAGTCCGGCATCGATCTGCCGCATCTGCTCAGGCGTGACAAGCGGTTGCATGCACTCCTCAGTCAAGCACCTACAGCGCGACGGCGATCGCTTGGGCGGTCTGGGAAGTGTGGCTCATCGTCAGGAGCCACTTGCTTACCCCGATCAGGTTGGCGAGTTGCGCGGCGCCGCCGTGCAACGCGACCGATGGCTTACCCGATTCTTCGCGCAACACCTCGATATCGGCGAAGTTGATGTCGCCAATGCCGACTCCCATGGCTTTCATGACGGCCTCTTTGGCCGCGAACCGCACGGCGTACCGTTCGGTCGGATCGTTGGCTGACTCGGCATACGCCCGCTCGCCCTCCCGAAAGAGCTTTTCTTTGAGGCCAGGTGTGCGCTCGAGGGTTTCGCGAAACCTCGGAACATCGACCAAGTCGTTACCGATACCAATCATGGGAGTACCTCTCCGTCAGCGACCGGTCGTACCCGCAACAAGAGCCCACCGTCATCGCTATCTTGCTTTTGCCACAGCCAAACCTGGTTGGTCGACCGAATGATGCCGCGTTCTTCGACAACCTCGACCCCGGTGCGGTCGAGTTCGTCGTAGTCGTCGCCCGCCATGCTCGCCCGGCCATCGACACACAACACGTCGCCGTCCTGGTCGAGCAGCCGGAAACAGATCTGGAACACGCCGTTGCTGCCCTCGAGGTAGTAGCCGCCGACCGTGCGGGTGAATCCGTCGGCGTCGACGATGGGACCGCTCGCTTCTTCGATTTCCTCGGCGAACAGACCCGCGTCCTCGCCAGGTCCACCGTCAGCAGACGAACAGCCCAGCAACGCCAAAGCGAGCATCAGACCGAAGCCAACTCGACGGATCAGAAGCGCCAACGTTCGGCCAGCTTCGCGACGTCGAGGGTCAGCAGTTCCGAAATTGGCTGGTTGGCCAGGAGATCTTCGCGGAAGGTCGGTTCGGTTTCGGTAACCGCGTCTCGAATAGCCGAGAACCGGTTGCGGTAGCCCTGGAGCACACCCCGTGCGGTGCTGGCATCAAGGTGATCCTTGAGTCGAACGTGCAACAAGGTCAGGCCGACGGTGTTGTCGTCTTTGATCTCGGGCACGATCACCATCTGGCGATCATCACGACGGCCAACCGAAACCAACAAGCGCTTCTCGGTCGCAACACGGTGCTTGGTACCACGAAGGGTTGGATCGCGATCGGTTCGCGACGGAATGCTGAGGCTGATGCCACCCCGGTCGATGATCACGGCGGTGCCGTCGCTGTCGCCATCGGTCATCTCGATGCGGTAGCGGGTGAAGCCCACAACCTCTTCGACCGCAGGGTCGAGGTCGGCAAGGGTTCGAAGGGCCTTGTAGGTGAGTTGGTCGCGGGGAGCGCCAGCGTCGAGCACGGCTTGGGCCAAAGCAACCTGCAGCAGGGTTTCGTCGGTGCGGGAGATACCCACGGTCACCGTCTTCGCCTGGTGCTTGATGGCATCGATCGGGCGGGTGAGTTCTTCGATCGCCAGCGACAACGTACTCACCAGGTCTTCGATCGCCACGGCTGGGGTCCCGGCCTTACCGAACTCGAGCTGGTACGACTCGATCGACAGCTGGCCAGTGGCGTACCGAAACTGCGACGCAAGACGCGCTGCGGTGCTCGGTTCGATGTTGCCGTTGAGATTGCCGGTGCGAAGCTGATCAAAGTAGGTGTCAGCGAGCGGCTTGAGCTGAGGCTTCAGGTACTCGATGAGGTCTTCGCGCTCCTCGGCAGGCACCGCTGCAGCTTGCTCGATGGCGCTGCGAGCTTCGCGCAGCGGTTGAGCAAACGAGTCGATGGTGCGAGCTGATTCGTATCCGAACAGGTGACCCGCCATCGCGCTGAGGACAAAAGCCAAGCGAGGATGAACCTCGGGAACGTGAATAACGTCGAGGGCCGCGTTGAACCGCGACTCCCCTTCGTTGGCGATCACGATTGGCGCCGCCTTGTGCGCACGGTAAATCGCCACCTCTTTGGCCACGTCGTCGGCCGTACTACCGACCAGACCAGCGGCACAGACCAAGATCATTGGTTCGGCCGAGAGGTCGATGTGCTTTTTGTCTTCGGTTACGTCGACGGCGATCGACTTGTAGCAAAGCTCGGAGAGTTTGATTCGCAGCTCACGAGCGGAGATGTGATTCGGGCCGTTACCGACGACCGCCCAGTACTTTCGGCTCGGCGCGTGACGACGGGTGGTCTCGGCGATGGTCTCTTGGATCTTGAGGACCCCTTCCATCGCTTCGGGCAGACGGCGCAACTCGGCCAGCAGTTCGCTGCGGCTCTGGTCGTCGCCGTTGCCGGTGAGTTCGGACACCTTCAATGCCAGCAACACACCAGCGGCGATCTGGGCGTAGAACGCCTTGGTCGACGCAACACTCATCTCGACGTCGCGACCGTCGGAGGTGTACAGAACGCCGTCGGCCTTGTCGGTGAGGTCGCTGTTACGACGGTTCACGATGGCGATCACCGCTGCTCCCCGACCACGGATGACGTCGACGGTGCGGTTGGTATCGGTGGTGGTTCCCGACTGGCTGATCGCGATGGCCAGCGTGTCGGACATATCGTTGCGCAATCCAAAGCCGGAGAGTTCGGTGGCCGGGAGCGCATCCACATGGATCGGCGACTCGGCGAGTTCGTCGGCCAGGATCGTGGCGAGGCTCTCGCCCGCGACCGCGGCCGTTCCCTGGCCAATCACCAAGATCTCGCGAATCGAACCGGTGCTCAGCCGTTCGACGATGTCGGTCGGGATCGTATCGGTGCCCAGCTGCACGGCAAGTTGTTTGCCACGGTCGGCGATCTTGCCGCGAAGGGTCTTGCGAAACGACTTCGGGGCTTCGGTGATTTCCTTAAGCAGGTAGTGCCGGTAGTTACCACGGTCGATATCACGGGTGGTGATCTGGGCGGTCACCACGTCGTCTTCGGTCACCGGAAGGTCGGTACCGTCATAGGCCTTGCGAACAATGCCTTCGATGGTTCCGGCCGCTGCTGCGTTGAGATCGATGATCTGGCCGCGGCTGGCGTTGGGGTTCGAGGGGTTACCCGGGGTCTCGCCATCCATGCGCAGGTAGCGGGAGGTCTCTTCGACCACGCCATACGGCTCGCTGGCGATGATGAAGCTATCTTCGGCCAACCCGACGTACAGCGCTTGGCCGCTGCCGCGCAGTGCAAGCTGCAGGTGGTCGGCGGCTTCGGCGGAGTTGCTGGCGATCGCCACCGATCCTTCGAGTCCGGCGACGGTGCGCCGGAATGCTTCAGTCACGTCGTGGTCGGCGAGGTAGTTCGACATGAGGGTCGGAATGACCTTGGCGTCGGTGGTGATCTCTTCGTCGATCGACAAGCCTTCGGCGGCGATCACATCGGCAAAGTTGTCGACGTCGCCGTTGAGTACCGCGGTGCAGTACGGGCCTTGGCGATCGTCGACCTGCTCGCTGTTCAGCGGGTGAGCGTTGGGTTCAGAGACAATGCCGACGCTCGCCCAGCGGGTGTGGCCGAGCACGACGGTTTGGGCCGTCTCGTTGTCGATCGCTTGGCGCAACAGGTCGTCGGCCGCGATCGCCGATCGGATGAAGCTGGTGTTGTCGCCGAGTTCGCCGATCTCGGCGGCCATTTTGTACACGAAGCTGAGCTTGTTCCCGACCACCCGAACCGCGGCGTTGGTGAACAACTTGTTATGGGTGCGTTCCTCAAGGGCGGCGATTACCGCCGCAGAATCCAGATCGAGGCCATGGTTACGAACCAGCAGATGGAGCCCCGCGGAGTCACGGCCTCGGACCTCAAGGCGGTCGAGGGCCGACAAGGCCTGTTGAACGGCGGTCATCGTCTCGATGGCCGACAGCTTGGCCTCGGGGCCAGACAGCTTCTCGACCTCAACCGCGGTACGGAGCCGGTCGCGTTCGATTCCCCACGCGTGGTCCTTGACCAAGATGAAGGCTTCGTTGACCCGTTCGAGGTCGGCGTCGAACTGGCCCTCGTTGAGGCGAATCTCCAGCAGGTCGATCTGGTCGCTGACCGATGTCGACAACGCCGTTACCTCGGTGACCAGGTCGGGGCTACCAAGCATGGCTCGTACCCCGGGAACACCCCGCAGCAAATCGTTGCATTGGCCAAGTGACTCGGCGACCGCTACCAGTCGGTCCGCCAGGCCGGTCGATTCGTCGGCCAAAGCAAGTAACTCTTGTTGCGCCAGGCGTAGCGGAGCGAGGACTTCTTGGTTTGCGGGTACAGAGCGCTCAGAACGGCGCTGGACAACTGCGATTATTCCGCACATACGTGTGGTTTTCCTTCGGAAGTGACTTCGTTACCATCGGCCCACGACGACCTTAGCTTACGACTTGCCGCACAAACTTTTGCCTCGCGGCACCTCGAGGTCGCCACCCTCCGGTGCCACCTCAGGTCAGCGCTTCAACCGCTTTCACCAGCTGGTCAGCCGACTGCTGCGCCCGCTCGGTGGTAGCCGCTTCAACCATGACGCGAATCAACGGTTCGGTCCCCGATTCACGGATCAGAACTCGACCATCGTCGCCGAACTCGGCTTCGACCTCGGCGATCGCCGGTGCGAGTTTGTCGTGCAGATCGGCAATCTTCTCGGCGACCCGAATGTTCTCGAGTACTTGGGGGAAGCGAGTCATTACGCCTGAGGCGAGTGCAGCAAAGGACGTGCCGCTTCGCCGGAACAGATCGGTGACCATGAGCGAGGTCAACAAGCCATCGCCGGTCGTTGCCCAGTCGCGGAAAATGACGTGGCCCGATTGTTCTCCGCCAAGGCCAAAGCCACCGGCATCGAGCGCTTCGAGTACGTACCGGTCGCCGACCTTGGTATCTACGACGGTGATTCCCGCGGCGGTCATCGCTCGGCGGAAACCCAGATTCGACATCACGGTCACGACAACGGTGTTGTGGGCGAGCATGTCCCGGTCGGCCATGTCGGCCGCACACATGGCGATCAGCTGATCGCCATCGACGATCTCGCCGGTGCCATCGACTGCGAGGACCCGATCGGCGTCGCCATCGTAGCCAAACCCGAGGTCCGCCCCGTGTTCCACCACCGCGGCTTGCAAGCTTTCGAGATGGGTCGAGCCACAGCCGCGGTTGATGTTTTGGCCATCAGGTTCGGTAGCGAGAGCTACAACGTCGGCGCCGAGGCTGGCAAACACGGTTGGGGCCACGGCCGAGTTCGAGCCATTTGCGCAGTCGAGCACCACCTTGGTGCCCGCGAACTGTCGCCCTTCGGTTGCCTTGACGACCGCTTCCACGTAGCGCCGAAGCTCGGCGGTCGAGTCGGCGCCACTCGGACCGGCGGCTAAGACAGTGGCCAACGAATCGGCGACCGTACCCGAGTCAAGCAAGGCGTCGAGTTCGCCTTGAATCTGATCCTGCACATCGTCGTTGAGCTTGAGGCCCCCAGCAGCAAACAACTTGATGCCGTTGTCCTGATAAGGGTTGTGCGACGCCGAGATCATGGCGCCGGGCACGTTGTCGGCGGCCGACAACCACGCCACGGCAGGAGTCGGCACGACGCCGAGCAGACCAATCGTTGCGCCAGCCGAAGCGAAGCCGGCACCCAACGCCGCCTCGAAGTCCGGACCCGATTCGCGGGTATCGCGCCCGATCAGAAAACGGTCGCCACCCAAAACCGTGGCGGCGGCCACACCCAGGGCGTACACAAACTCGGTGGTGAGCTTTGTGTATGCCTCGGCGCGCACGCCATCAGTACCGAACCGAAGACTCATAGAGTCTCCAATCGGCGGAAGTGGGGTCTAGACAAGTTACGAACCGGGGAAGTCCGAACGAGGAGCGAATTAACGCTTCGAGTACTGCGGAGCCTTTCGGGCCTTCTTGAGACCGTACTTCTTGCTTTCCTTCTTCCGTGGATCACGGGTGAGAAAGCCGGCCCGCTTCAGCGGTTCGCGAAGCTCGCTGTCGAGGCCAACAAGACCACGAGCGATTCCCAGACGCACTGCGCCAGCTTGGCCACTCGGGCCGCCGCCGTGAGCGGTGACATCGATGTCGTAGCTTCCTTCGGTCTCGGTGACCTGGAAGGGCTCCATGACATGCATCCGGTGCGAAGCGTTCGGGAAGAAGTCCTCGATCGCCCGTCCGTTGACGGTTACGGTGCCGCTTCCGCTACGGAAACGAACACGAGCTACTGCGCGCTTGCGGCGACCGGTTGACTGAATGAGTGGTGTCGTCATGAAAGTGATTCCTTGAGCTTCAGTCGCTCACGCGAGCCCGGGCGTGTTCGAACACGATGGGCGTTGGGTTCTGTGATTCGTGCGGGTGCGTCGGGCCGGCGTAGACCTTCAGCTTGTTGATCTGGGCGTTGGCCAAACGGGTCTTGGGCAGCATGCCTTTGACGGTTTTGCGGACCGCTTCGGCCGGCTGGTCGGCCAAGAAGTCAGCGTAGGTGCGTGACTTGATGCCGCCGGGGAAACCCGAGTGGCGGTAGACCATCTTGCGCTCGGCCTTGTTCGAGGTAAGAACAACCTTGTCGGCGTTGATGATGATCACGTGATCGCCGGTGTCGAGGTTGGGCGTGTAGGTGGGTTTGTGCTTGCCACGAAGGATGGTGGCAACCTCGGTAGCGATGCGGCCAAGGACCATGCCTTCGGCATCGACAACGTGCCACGCACGCTGAATTTCTCCGGCTTTTGGTGTGTAGGTGGACACAGCGACTCTCGCAGTAGGGGTTGGCGTACAGGTCTCGCATACAAATGGAGCCGGCAACGCCGACTCCGCGAAACGTACAGAACGTAAGGGGGTAACGATATGGCCGAAACAGGCCAATCGCAAAGCCGCGCACCAACAACCCCAACAGGAATTTTCGGGCCGCGGAAGCCCAGTTTTGGCCTCACCGAGCCCAAAACCCACCGCTCGGGACCCCAAAACCGCTCGCAGTAGGCCATCTACCGGCGCAAATGAGCCGTTTGGCCAATGAAAACCCGCTCGATTCGGTGGGACTCTGGGCCTCCGCCCGATTCTCCCCTCACAAGGATTACCGTGTCCCCCCACCTTCGTTTTGTTGCTTTGCGCTCTCTGGTAACCGTTAGTCTCGTCGCTGCCTTGCTGAGCCTCGGCGCGGTTGCTGCACCCACCGCTGGTGCCGCCGAACTCGATGTTCCGCACACCACGCTCGTGCCGGAGGTCCCTCGCATCGACTTCCCCCAAATTCTTGACGGCGACGTGTATGCGGTTGAACAGATCGGCAACTGGATCGTGTCTGGTGGCGACTTCACCCAGATCGAACTCTCCGACGGCACCATCGTCGACCAGCCGTACCTGGTGGCCTTCGATATCGACACCGGTGAGTTGGTTACGAGCTTCGCCCCGGTCCTCGACGGCCAAGTCTTCGCCATCGCCGAAGGCAACCCCGGTGAGATTTACCTCGGCGGAGCGTTCAACCGAGTCAACGACAAAGCTCGCCGCAAGCTGGTCAAGCTCCACAGCGACGGCAACGTTGTTTCGGGTTGGGTAGCCCACGCGAGTTCAGCAGTGCACGACATCGACATCACCGATACGGGCCGACTCTTCGTTGGCGGATCGTTCAAGAAGCTCGACGGCGCCGACGTTGAAGTCGTCGGCGAGGTCGACCCAACCAACGGTCAGGTCATCGCCGACTTCTCTTTCGACTTTGAGGGTGAAGGTGGCTGGTTCTCGGGCGGTCAGTCGACTCGCCACGTCGAGGCGTTGCCCGGCGGCAACGAACTGCTCGTCGTGCACTCGGCCGAATCGATCGACGGCAACCTGCGCAAGGCAGCTGCGATCTTTGACATCTCTGACCAACAAAACCCTGTCCTGAGCAACTACTCGATCAACGCCTTCTTCGAGGGGGCTCGGTACGGAGCACTTCCGACCAACGGCGACCTCTCCCCCGACGGCTCGTTCTTCGCTATCAGCACCAGCATCGGCGACAACCCGCCGTGGCACGACATGATCCTCACCTTCCCGACCGGTGACCAGCCCGACACGATGCCGATGTGGACCCACGCCATGCGCGACTCGGTCTTCGCGGTCGGCGTCTCCAACAACGCCGTGTACGCCGGAGGCCACTTCTGCCACGTCGACGACGGCCCAGGCGAAACCGTCGAAGGAAACTTCACCGACGTCCGGTGCAGTGGCATCTTCCGCTCCGACGGTATCTATCGCTGGCAGATCGCAGCGCTCGACGTCGCCGACGGCACCCCGCTCAACTGGGATCCAGGCTCGAGCGCCGGACGAGGCGTCCAAGAACTCACCGTTACCGACCGAGGCCTGCTCGTCGGCCACGACGGCGTGCGCCTCGGCGGCCGCAACGTTGGCCGCACCGGGTTCTTCGACTTCGGCGCCGCATCGCTCGACAACCAAGCACCGGTTGTTGGCATCGAGACGCCGACGGCGGGCGAGGTTGTCGAGAGCCCGTTCACCGTCAGCGGCACCACCTCGGACAACCAGCGAGTTCTGTCGGTCAAGGTTCGCCTCCAGAGCAACACCACCGGCCAGTGGCTCCAGGGCGACGCCACGTTGGGCGCCACCGCCTATGACTTCACCGTCCCGGTGAACACGCACCCGGGTGTTGTTACTCCGTGGAGCATCGACATCGTCGCTCCCGACGACCAGTTCCGAGTCGAGGCTCGGGCCATCGACTCGGCCGGGCTGGTCTCAAACCAACCGCAGTTCAGCTTTGGTGTTGGCATGATTCCCCACCCGACCTGCGTCGCCTCGGTCACCGCCGATGGCGCCGTGGCGTTGACCTGGACCGCCCTCGACGGCGAAGACACGTACTCGGTTCGACGCGATGGCAACTTCTTGGCCAGCACCGGTCAGACCTCCTACACCGACACTGCGCCGATTGCCGGCGCCACGCACGACTACCTCATCCGAAGCTTCGATGGCGGCGTCACCACCGACCTGGACTGTGGCTCGGTCACCATCGATGCCGAACCTGCACCGACCTGCACCCTGGCCCTTGAGGCCGACGGTTCGGTGCGAGCCGAGTGGACCGCAGTTCCCGGCGAGGACACCTACATCATCCGCCGTAACGGTGCGTTCTACGGAGCGGTAATCAACCAGCTCACCTACACCGACACCGAGCCGGCCGAGGGCACGAACACCTACGTCATCCGCTCGACTCAGGGCGGCGTGCAGACCAACACCGAGTGCGGCGAGATCACCATCGATCCCCCAGCCGCCCCGACCTGCACCCTTACCGCCCAGGCCGATGGCACCGTCTTGATCTCGTGGTCCGCGCTCGAGGGCGAAGACAAATACTTCGTTCGCCGAGACGGCAACTTTGTCGCTGCGGTGCTGAACAACACCAGCTACGTCGACGCACCCGAACCCGGCACCTCCAGCTACGTGATCCGCAGCTTCCGTCAGGGGGTCGGCCAGACCGATGTCGACTGTGGAGCCATCACGCTCTAACGATCGGCGGCGTCGGGTTCGTCGTAACCCACGTGCCACAACGTGAGCCCTTGAGGCGGCGCAACCTGACCGGCCTTGGTGCGGTCCTTGGCGTCGAGCATCGTCTTGACGTCGGCGACGGTGAACTTTCCGTGACCGACATCAACCATCGTGCCGACGATCGCTCGAACCATCTGCTGGCAGAACGACGACGCCGAGATTTCAAACAGCAGCGTGCCTTCGTCCTCGACCGACCACTGCGCGGAAAGTAGTCGGCGTACTCGTGACTTAATCTCGCCCTCGGCGTTGGTTTGTTTCCGACAGAAGCTGGTGAAGTCGTGCTCGCCGAGCAACGGGGTGATCGCCGCCTGCATCGCCCGCAGGTCGAGCGGCTTAGGCACCAGCCAGGTCGCCCCGTGTAGGAACGGATTGGGAACGTCTTGGTTCAAGATCCGGTAGCGATAGCTTCTCGACGTCGCGCCGAAGCGAGCATCGAAGTCGGGAGCGGCCTCAGCAATTGCGCGGATCACGATGTGCGGGCGACACATCTTGTTCAGCGACTTCGCCAGCGCGACCAGGTCGGTCCCGCGGCGAACGTCGCAGCTGACCACCTGGCCCCAACCGTGCACCCCACGGTCGGTGCGCCCGGCGCATACCAACGTCAGTTCGTGCCCGAGAACCTTCTCGGCGGCGAGACGGATCGTGCCCGCCACGGTCGTCACGCCAACGTTCTCAGCAAATCCCCGGAATGGTGCGCCGTCGTAAGCAACCAGCATCCGCACGCGGGTGAGTTCACCGGGGGTCTCGGCGAAGTTGACGTGCGGATCAAACAAACTCACCCCGCCAGTGTCGCTACCGGGTGCCGCGACCGACAAGCCCGCCTAGCGCCAACCGCTAGATCGGTTCGATGGGCGGCACCGTTCCGCAGAAGTACAACGGTCCACCACCAAAGGCAGGGGTGCGTTTGACGCACAGATCGAGCGGTTCGGTGTTGTCGGCCACCGCAAGGAAGTGAATCATTCCCAGACCCGGGATCGGACCATCACCAAAGATGGAACTGCTCTCGCCAATGTGAAGCCACAGGTCATCGGTGGTATCGGCCGTGAGCGTCCAGTAGGTGACGCCGTTAGACACCGTCGACCCAACCGAGCACTCGATCGGGCCGGGAACCACCCCACAGGTCGTCTGTGGGCCATCGATTGACGTCGCCACGTTCATGGTCAACGGCACCGTGTTGGTGTGGGGTTGGGTGAAGTACATGGTGCCCAAGCCGCCGCCGAACGGGCCGTCGGCACTGCCTTCGTAGACGCCGTTGATCCACAGGTGGTGAGGTTCGGTCGAATTGATAAGGACCGACCAGTAGAAGTTAATGCCTATACCGGGTGCCCAGTTGCCCACCGAGCAATCGATGGGTTCGTCGTCGCAGTTCGATGTGGTCTCGGCGTCGCACGATTCGGTGGTGGACGTGCTGCCAATAACCGTGTCATTCCCGTCGCCGCCGATGATCGTGACGAGTTCGCCAGCACCGGTAGCGATCACGTCGTTCACGCAGATCGTGTCGTCGCCACTGCCGGCATCGACGGTGACTGGACCGTTGGCGATAACGATCACATCGTTACCTTCGGTGGCGGTGTAACTCGATCCACCGGCGGGATCTTCCGCGGCGTCAAAGCCGTAGCCGTGGGTCGCAGCAACGCCGGCGCACTCGGTCAGGGCCGCCGAGTTCGAAAGGGTCGACGGGTCGTACTCACAGGCCGAACCCACCAAAGCCAACAAGATCAACCGAACAAAGAAACGCCGCATGAACCAAACGCTACTCGCGGGCCCCGGTGGACCAAAACGTACAAACCCCCTGGCCAGCGGCCAGAGGGTTTGTCACTTGCGTTTTTCCTTGCGCCGAAGCTCTAGACCAATTCGATCCGAGCCATTGGCGCCTTGTCGCCGGGGCGAGGCCCGAGCTTCAAGATGCGGGTGTAACCACCCGGCCGGTCGGCGTATCGGGGACCGATCTCATCAAAGAGTTTCGATGCCATTTCGCGGTCACCGAGAAACTTCACGACCTGGCGATGGTTATGAACATCACCCTTCTTGGCCTTGGTGATCATCTTCTCGGCGATCGGCCGCATTGCCTTGGCTTTTGCCTCGGTGGTGACGATTCCTTCAGCGGCGATGAGCGACGCTACAAGGTTGGCCATCATCGATTTTTGATGGGCTGAGCTGCCGCCGAAGCGGCGGCCTTTCTTTGGACGTGCTGGCATGAATCAATCCCTCGACCGAAGTGAGAGGCCACGCTCGTCAAGCTTGACGATGACTTCGTCGAGCGACTTCTGACCAAAGTTGGTAATGGCAAGCAGGTCGTCCTCGGTCTTTTCGAGGAGTTCACCCACGCTGTTGACCTGGGCCCGCTTGAGGCAGTTTCGGGGACGCTCGGAGAGTTCGAGGTCCTCGATCGGCAGATCAAGATCGGGCGAACCGGCAGGAGCCTGAGCAACCTCACCAAGTTCGAGACCCTGAGGCTCGTCGCTCATCTCTTCGACAAGCTGCACGAGCGTGCGCAAGGTTGCGCCAGCCGAAGCCAAGGCTTCTTGGGGGCTGATCGATCCATCGGTCTGGATTTCGAGGGTCAACAGATCAAAGTCCGACGACTGCTCGACCCGGGTCGGCTCAACGCTGACCGCAACGCGACGCACCGGCGAGAAGATCGCATCGATCGGGATAACACCGATCGTGGGGTTCTCGATCGCCCGTTGCGACGAAACGTAGCCCCGGCCGCGGTCGACGGTGAGGTCGATGGCCAGGCGGCCCTTGGAGTTCAAGGTGGCGATCGGCAGATCCGGATTCAGGATCTCGATGTCGCTGTGCTCGGCGATGTCGCCCGCGGTGACATCAGCAGCACCACGTACGTCAAGACGCAGGGTCACCGGCTCATCGGAGTGGCTGCGGACAACGACGTCCTTGAGCGCCAAGATGATGTCGGTAACGTCTTCGGTGACGCCCGCGATCGTGTCGAACTCATGCAGTGCATCGTCGAAACGGACCTGGGTGATTGCCGAACCCGGTACCGACGACAAGAGCGTGCGGCGGAGCGAGTTACCAATGGTGTAGCCGAAGCCGGGTTCGAGTGGGCCCACTGCAAATGACTGCAGGTTGCCCGACTCTTCGCCAACCGCTTCGACCGTCGGACGCTGAATCGTCAGCATGTTTTCTCCTCGGAACTTCGAAGTCGATCCCCGAAATGGGGGGTGTTACTGGATAGGGAAATGACAGCGCGGAGCTGCCGGACACTCTTGGCCAAAGCCAAGAAGCGATTTTACTTGGAGTAGAGCTCGACGATGAGCTGTTCGCGCACCGGTACGTCGATGTGCTCGCGCAAGGGAAGGTCTCGGATGGTGGCCGAGAAGCCGTTATCGCCCATGTCGATCCAGGCCGGAGCTTGGCGGTCGAGCACGTCGATGTTCCACTGGATCATCACCATCTCGCGAGACTTGGTCTTGAGCGTGACGACATCGTCTTTGCGGACCCGGTAGCTGGGCACGTTTACCCGGCGACCGTTGACCTCGATGTGGCCGTGGCTGGTGATCTGGCGGGCCTGCGGGCGAGTTGCTGCCCAGCCAGCGCGGTACACGACGTTGTCGAGGCGAAGCTCGAGGTACCGAAGCATGTTCTCGCCGGTCACGCCTTCGCGACGGTTGGCCTCTTCGTAGATGTTGCGGAACTGACGCTCGGTCAGGCCGTAGCTAAAACGAGCCTTTTGTTTTTCTTGAAGCTGAAGCAAGTATTCGCTGACGTTGCCCCGGCGACGGGTACGACCGTGCTCACCTGGCGGGTAGGGGCGCTTGTCCAGTGCGGCGTTCTCGCCCTTGGTTCCCCAGATGTTGGTGCCAAGACGACGCGAAACACGTGCCTTTGGTCCGATGTAACGAGACATAAATCAAACCCTCCGACGCTTGGGCGGGCGGCAGCCGTTGTGCGGAATCGGGGTCACATCTTTGATGCCCGTGACCTCGATGCCGGTGTTCTGAATAGAGCGGATTGCGGTTTCGCGGCCCGAACCAGGGCCCTTGACCTGGACGTCAACTTTGCGCACCCCGTGTTCCATGGCGTCGCGTGCGGCCTTTTCGGCGGCGAGCTGCGCAGCGTAGGGGGTCGACTTACGCGATCCCTTGAAACCAACGTTGCCGGCCGATGCCCACGACAACACGTTGCCCTGCTGATCGGTGATGGCGATGATCGTGTTGTTGAACGAACTCTTGATGTGAGCCACACCGTGGCTGACGTTCTTGCGTTCCTTCTTGCGGGGCCGACGGCCTCCCGCTGATGGCTTCGCCACTACTTCACAACCTTCTTCTTGCCGGCCACAGTCTTCTTTGGGCCCTTACGGGTACGAGCGTTGGTGTGGGTGCGTTGACCCCGCACCGGAAGACCACGGCGATGCCGCAGGCCTTGGTAGCAACCAATTTCCATCTTGCGCTTGATGTCTTGGCTCACTTCGCGCCGCAGGTCGCCCTCGACCTTGAGGTGCTCTTCAATCCACGCACGGATCTTGACGATCTCGTCGTCGGTGAGGTCCTTGACCCGGGTCGTCTTGTCGATCCCGGACTCGGTCAAGATGTCGTTCGACGTCTTGCGGCCGATGCCGTAGATGTAAGTGAGGGAGATCTCCACCCGCTTTTCGCGAGGGATATCAACACCGGAAATACGTGCCATGTTGGTTCTTTCAGCCTTGCCGTTGCTTGTGGCGTGGGTTGGTGCAGATAACGCGGACGCGTCCGTGGCGACGGATCACCTTGCAGTTATCGCAGATTTTTTTGACGCTTGGTCGTACCTTCATCGCACGGCCTTCTGTGAGAAATTACGGACGAACCAACCTGCTTGGTTGGTTCGGGGCGGACTAGTGAACCAGTCCTGGGACTTCGTTTGACTTACTTGTACCGGTAGGTGATCCGGCCACGCTGTAGGTCATAGGGGGTCAGCTCAACTTGGACACGATCTCCAGGCAGGATGCGAATGTAGTGCATCCGCATCTTTCCAGATATGTGGGCCAATACTTCGTGGCCGTTTTCAAGCTCGACCCGGAACATTGCGTTGGGCAATGATTCGGTAACCGAACCTTCGAGAACGATCGCATCTTCCTTGGGCTTTGGCAGTGTGCCAACCTCCTGGTGGTAACAATAAGTAGGGCCAACCGGCAACGAAGTGCGCGGTTGGGCCAGCGATTCAATCTACAGCCCCTAAGAGGCCTCACCAACTCGCGCGCCACTTTGCAGCGGTTACAGCATGATTGCGGTTTTTCGCCCTTTTGCCCCACCAGCCCCAAACGGCGATGAAGTAGTCGACCATGTGAGCACGTGTTCATGAGGTATCTAGTGGTACGTTACGTCCAATGAGCACCAACGCCGAGCGTTCAAATGACCAGCCAGCGGTCGACAAAGCGGAGATGACGATCGACGAAGTCGCCCGCGATGCGGAGATCCCTGTCTCAACCGTGCGGATGTATCAGAACAAGGGCTTGTTGCACCCTCCCGAAAAACGGGGGCGGGTCGGGTACTACGGCCCCAACCATCGCGATCGATTGCGCCTCATCGCTCACCTGCAGGATCGCGGCTTCTCCCTGGCCGCTATCAAGGATTCGCTGGACTCGTGGCAACAAGGTAGATCGCTGAATCACCTGCTCGGCGTCGGCGATATCGCCCCGGAGATGGAACGCGAATCTGTCGACCTATCGGCCGCAGACATGGCCGAGCACTTCGCCGGGATCGAACTCACCCAAGGCGACCTCCAACGAGCAGCATCACTTGGACTCCTCGAACTGAACGGCTCGGGAGTGACCGTTTCGAATCGAGCACTTCTCGGTGTCGGGCCCGAGGTTGCCCGACTCGGCGTGCCGCTCGCCCGCATCCTCGACGAGTACGAAGCGTTGCATGGTTCGGTCGCCCAAATCGCCGAGCGGTTCCGCCAAGTTTTTGACGAAAACATGTGGCAGCCATTCGTCGAGCGAGGGATGCCGGCTGAGGAGATCGGCGAGATAACCAGCAGCGCGGCAAAACTCACCGAGCTAGCCACCGCGGTGATCACCGCCGAACTCCATCAACGATTCGCGGAATTCACCGAGAGCTACGTCGAGTCGGCAACCAACTCATCGGCGCAGCCACGATGAAGCCTGTTCGTTCTCTGCACAAGACCTACACAACTGGCCCAGAACTTCTTCACCAAGGCCGATTCGCCATCCGTACTCTTGGACAGTGCCGCCACATCAGCTACAGGAGTCTTGAGTGCCAGCTCGCATCTTGATCATCGAAGACGAAGAAGACATTGCCAACGCCGTGGCCGACCGGCTTCGCAGCGAAGGGCACGCGGTGTACTTGGCCCACGACGGCGAGGCGGGTGTCGAATCGTTCCGGTCGATCAAACCCGACCTGGTAGTGCTCGACCTGATGTTGCCAAAGTTGTCGGGCCACGAGGTGTGCAAGAAGATCCAAGCCGAGACCCGCACGCCGGTACTCATGCTCACCGCCCTCGGCGATGAAACCGATGTCTTGGTCGGGCTCAAGCTCGGCGCCGACGACTACATGACCAAGCCGTTCAGCCCACGCGAACTCGCCGCTCGGGTCGACGCCATCTTGCGACGGGTCAACAACGACGCCGAACGCCGAGGCGCCATCTCGACCTGTGGTCTCGAGATCGATATCGACACCCGCCGGGTCATGGGCGCCGACGGCGAAATCCATCTCACCCCAACCGAGTTCGATCTGCTCGTCGGACTCGCCAAGGCCGATGGCACCGTCCTTAGCCGCGAGGACCTGCTCACCTCGGTGTGGGGGTACCCCGACGGTTCGGGCGCCCGCACGGTCGACAGCCACATCCGCTCGCTACGTCGCAAGCTGGGCGACGGTGTCGTCCGCACTGTTCATGGCGTCGGCTACGCAATAGGCGACGAGCCCGCGGCGTGACCGCTCCGCGCACACCATCCCACGAGCGCCGACGTTGGTCGTCGCCGCTGTCGGGCGTGCGGTCGCTCAAGGTGCGGTTCAGCATCATCATCGTCGCGGCGGTCGTCATCGCCTTTTTGTTGACCTGGCTCGGATTCGGACTCGACTGGCCGTTCTGGGTACGCCCGATCGTGGCGGTCGGACTCGCCCTCGCCATGGTGCAGGTGTTGGCCCATGGCGCAACCTCGCCACTGCGCGCCATGATGTCGGCCACCGAGGCCATGGGACAAGGCGACTACAGCCAGCGGGTCACCGCCACCTCGGCCGACGAGGTTGGCCGACTCGCCGAAGCGTTTAACTCGATGGCCGGCGAACTCAGCGCCGTCGACCAGCAACGCCGCGACCTGGTGGCCAATGTCAGCCACGAGCTTCGGACCCCAATCGCGGCCTTGCGGGTCAACCTTGAGAACATGGTCGACGGGGTCACCGAACCCAACCAAGAATCGCTCGGCGTCATGTTGCGCCAAACCGAACGGCTGGGTCGTCTCGTGACCCAACTGCTCGACCTCGCCCGCCTCGAAAGCGGCGACTCACCGCTCGACTCCGCCAACTTTGGCGTGCTCGGCTTAGCGAACCGGGTCGCCGAAGAACTCTCGATGGCCGACCCCAAACCTCACATCGAGATCGAGGTTCCGCCCGGGCTCGACGTGTACGGCGACGCCGAACGGCTCCACCAGGTGCTCGCCAACCTCACCGAGAACGCCGTGCGGTACTCACCGCCGGGTCAACCGGTCCGCATCACGGCTCGCCGGTTCGGCGGCGGCGTCGAACTCGGCGTCGCCGACTCCGGTCCGGGAATTCCAGCCGAAGACCGAGCGCGTGTCTTCGACCGATTCGAACGAGTCGACGAACACCGGTCGACCCAAAAGGGCGGCGCCGGGCTCGGGTTAGCGATCGTCAAGTGGATCATCGATCTGCACGGCGGCACGATCGAGGCCACCGACAACGCGCCCGGAGCAAAGATGGTCGTCCGGTTGCCGGACGGGCCAAACGAGAAGTCTTAGGCGAGCGGGTCGACGACTGCACGAAGCCGGGTGAATACCTCGGCCTCGGTGCCCACGCCGTCGACGACCGACAGGATGTTCTTGGCTTCAAACCACGCCAGCAGCGGCGACGTCTGTGATTCGTAGAGTTCGAGGCGGCGGGCGATACCTTCGGCGGTATCGTCGGCGCGGCCGCGCTCCATCATGCGTTCGGTGACGATGTCGACCGGGACGTCAAGGTTGATGGCCAAATCGAGGCCGCCCTCACCGAGCATTGCTTCGAGCTCTTCGGCCTGATCAGGAGTACGCGGGTAGCCGTCGAGCAGCACACCATTGGCGACGATGTCGTCTTTGAGGAGCCGCTCGCCCACGATGCCGTGCATAATTTCGTCCGGCACCAGATCACCGCGATCCATGAGTTCGCCAGCGGCTTTACCGAGCTCAGTGCCCTCTTCGCGGGCCGCTCGCAGCATGTCGCCCGTCGAAACGTGCACACAGCCGTACTGACCAACCAAGTGACCGCACTGAGTTCCCTTACCGGAACCCTGACGGCCAAGAATCACCATTCGAAGAGCCATTGGTTACTTGAGGAATCCCTCGTAGTTACGCATGGTGAGCTGGCTATCGATCTGGCGCATAGTTTCCAGAGCTACACCAGCAGCGATCAAAATGGAAATGCCGATGAAGCCAAAGCCACCGCCGCCACCACTGTGGCCGCCGGCTGAACTCCAACCAGCGAGCTGAACAATCAGCGACGGAAGCAGCGCTACCGCGAGGATGAACAGGGCGCCCGGCAAGGTAATACGAGACAAGACCTTGGCGAGATAACGCTCGGTCTGTGGTCCCGGGCGGATGCCGGGGATGAAGCCACCCTGCTTACGGATCGTGTCGGCCTGTTTGGCCGGATCGAAGGTGATGGCGGTGTAGAAATAGGCAAAGCCAACGATGAGCAGGCCAAAGATCAGGTAGTACCACGGGCTGGTGGTCTGGCTCAGTTCGTCGTTCACGAAGTTGCGGAACCCTTCCCACGGAATGGTTACCGCGAGCAGCTGGGGCAAGTAGAGCACCGAGCTCGCAAAGATGATCGGGATAACACCCGACTGGTTGACCTTGAGCGGGATGTAGGTGTTCTGGCCACCGAACATGCGTCGGCCAACAACCTTCTTGGCGAACTGCACCGGGATACGGCGCTGACCCTGCTCGACGTACACGATGGCGACGATCAGCCCCAAGATCATGGCGATGAACAGAATCAGCGGAACAACGCCGTTCTCTTCGTACACCGCAACACCTTGGAACGGGAACGAGGCGATAACCGAAGCAAAGATGATCAGCGACATGCCGTTGCCGATACCCCGCTGGGTGATGAGCTCGCCCATCCACATCAACAGCGCCGTGCCGGCGGTGAGGGTGAGGACCACGATCGAAACGGTGACCGGGCGGAAGTCAGGCAACAGGTCGATGCCGGTTCCGCCGGTGTTGGTGATGCTGTTCGACGGGTTGTGGAACAAGAACGCAAAGCTGGTCGACTGAATGACCGCAATAGCGATTGTCATGTACCGAGTCCACTGGGTGATCTTGCGCTGACCAACCGCACCTTGTTGCTGCCACTGCTCGATCTTGGGAATAACCACGCCCAAGATCTGCATGATGATCGAGGCGGTGATGTAGGGCATGATGCCGAGCGCAAACACCGCGAACTGGGTGAGCGCCGAACCCGAGAACAAACTCAAGATGGCCAAGATGCCACCCTCCGACGCGTTCTCGCGCAACAGTTGCACCGCGTTGAAGTCGATGTACGGCGCCGGGATAAACGACCCGAGTCGGTAGATGGCCAATATGAAGATGGTGAACAGGATCTTGTTACGAAGATCCGCCACCCGGAACATATTTGGAATGTTGGCGAGCACCGTTTGTACCTCGGTCGCTGAAGAATCGCTAGAAAGTGTCAGTTGGAGTGTGGGAGCAAAGAAATTCCCACCCGCAGAACGAAACCATATCGGGTCGAGGACCCTTTGCGTCTAGCGGTTGGTAAGTGCGTTGCCCTGAGCTGGTGGGCGACGATCGCCGTGTGGCTTGGCGACCAGTTCGGTCGTTCCGCCCGCAGCCTTGATAGCTTCCTCGGCGCTCTTGGAAAAGGCGTGGGCCTTCACCGTGACCGCACGGCTGATTTCGCCGCGGCCGAGCACCTTGACCAGGTTGTTCTTGCCAACCAGGCCCTTGGCGAGCAAGGCCTCAGGGGTTACCTCGTCAAGCTCGCAGTCTTGAATCGTGTCGAGGTTGATCGCCTGATACTCGATCCGGAAGGGGTTGTTGAAGCCCCGCAGTTTCGGAACGCGCTGCGCGAGTGGCATCTGGCCACCCTCGAAACCGACGCGAACGGTATTGCGAGCCCGCTGGCCTTTGCTACCGCGGCCTGCGGTCTTGCCGCCCTTGCCACCAATACCACGACCGACGCGCTTGCGACGTTTGGTTGAACCCTCTGCGGGCTTGAGATCATGAACCTTCATGTGATCAAACTTCCTCGACCTGGACCAGATGCGGAACCCGGGCAATCATGCCCCGGATCTCTGGCTTGTCTTCGTGAGTGCGGCTTTTGCCGATACGGCCTAGACCAAGCGCCCGGAGATTTCCCCGCTGCTTCGGCTTGGTGCCGATGGCGCTGCGAATTTGGGTGACTTTGATCTGTGGCATTTACTTCGCTCCAGAATCTGCGCTCGCGCGCTCGCTGTCGCGGTAGGCCGCAAGGAGGCCAGCCGGCATGAATTCTTCGGCATCGAGGCCACGAAGGGCCGCGATCTCATCGGGACGCTTGAGCTCGCGCAGACCATTGATGGTCGCCCGGGCAACGTTGATGTGGTTCGGCGAACCAAGCGACTTGCAAAGCACGTCGTGGATGCCAGCCTCTTCCAAGATGATACGAGCCGCACCACCGGCGATAACACCGGTACCAGGAGCAGCAGGCTTGAGCAGCACGCGACCGGCGCCCATCTCACCAATGATTGGGTGCACGATGGTCGAACCTGCGAGGGCAACATCAAAGACGTTGCGCTTGGCTTCTTCGGTGCCCTTCTGGATAGCCAGCGGGACCTCTTTGGCCTTGCCGTAGCCCAGGCCGACTCGGCCGTGGCCGTCGCCGATCACCACAAGAGCGGTGAACGAAAAGCGTCGACCACCCTTGACTACCTTGGCAACCCGGTTGATGTTGATGACCCGAGAGTCCCGCAAGATGCCAGGTCCACTTGGACGCTCGCGCTCTTCGCGGTCGTTGCGGCCGCGGCCACCTCGGTCGTTGTTTCGGTTGTCGCTCATTAGAACTCCAGTCCACCTTCGCGGGCAGCATCGGCGAGTGCAGCGACTCGTCCGTGATAGCGGTATCCACCGCGGTCAAATACAACTTTGTCGATTCCGGCGGTCTTGGCGCGCTCGGCGAGCAAGGTGCCGACCTCAGCTGCTGCTGCGGCACTGCTGGTCGAGGTCTCTTTGACATCGGCGAGGGTGTTCGCCGACGCAATCGTCACACCGGCGTAGTCGTCGATGATCTGGGCAGAGATGTGCTTGTTCGAGCGGTAGACCGAAAGGCGCGGACGGCTTTCGGTACCACGGACCTTCTTGCGGACCCGGCGATGCCGGCGCAAGCGTCCTTCACGACGAGTTTTGGCTTTGTCAGTCATGGATATGCCTGTTACTTCGCGGCCTTGCCGGCCTTGCGGATGATGTGTTCGTCTACGTACTTGATGCCCTTGCCCTTGTAAGGCTCTGGCTTGCGCAGCGACCGAATGTCGGCGGCGGTTTGGCCCACCGCTTGCTTGTCGATGCCTTTGACGATGATCTGGGTTGGTTCGGGAACGTCGAACTCGACGCCCTCGGGAGCCTTGACGTCGACGGTGTGACTAAAGCCAAGACTGAGCTCGAGGCCGTCTTTGCCTTTGGCTTTTGCCCGGTAACCAACACCGACGATCTGCAGTTCCTTCTGGTAACCCTCGGTTACACCCTGGATCATGTTGGCGAGCAGCGTGCGAGACAGACCGTGGAAGGCCCGGTTCTCGCGTTCTTCGTCGGGACGCTCAACCTGGAGGGTGTCGCCGTCTTGGGAGACGGTGATTCCACCGGGAAGATCCATCTCGAGTTCGCCCTTTGAACCCTTGATCTTTACGTGCTGGCCAGAGATCGATACATCGACTCCGCTCGGCACGGTGATTGGTTCTTTTCCGATACGTGACATAGCAGCGCTCCTACCAGATGAAGCACAGGATCTCGCCGCCCAGGCGACGCTTGCGCGCTTCCCGGTCGGTCATAAGACCCTTGCTGGTGGACAAAATGGCGACGCCGAGGCCACCAAGAACACGAGGCGTGGTCTTGGACTTGCTGTACACCCGAAGGCCTGGCTTGGAAACCCGCTCGATGCCCGAGATAACTCGTGCCCGGTCCGGGGAGTACTTCATGTCGATCTTGAGGGTCTTGCCCGGACGATCGGTGTTTTCTTCAACTTCGAAGCTGGTGATGTAGCCCTCAGACTTCAGCACCGAGGCAAGAGCCTCTTTTTGCTTCGAAGAAGGCATGGCAACATCGTCGTGCATCGCAACGTTGGCGTTACGAATCCGAGTCAGCATGTCGGCGATTGGATCGGTCATTGTCATGGTTGTACCGCTCCCCTACCAGCTGGCCTTGGTGATGCCAGGAATCTCACCGGCGTGAGCGAGGTCACGCAGGCAAACACGGCAAAGACCAAACTTGCGGTATACCGAGCGCGGACGACCGCACTTGCGGCACCGGGTGTAACCCCGGACCTTAAACTTGGGTGTCTTTTGTTGCTTGTTGATGAGAGCTTTCTTGGCCATTACTGGTTCTCCTCCCGCTGGAACGGGAACTTGAAGGACTCGAGCAACGCCCGACCCTCTTCGTCGCTTCTTGCAGTGGTGACGATGGTGATATCCATTCCCCGGGTGTTGTCGACCTTGTCGTAGTCGATCTCCGGGAAGATGAGCTGTTCGGTTACACCGAAGGTGTAGTTGCCGTTGCCGTCGAACGACTTTGGGGGCAGACCCCGGAAGTCACGGATACGAGGCACGGCGAGTGAGATCAAACGATCGAGGAACTCATACATGCGATCGCCCCGGAGGGTGACCTTGGCTCCAATGGGCTGACCTTCACGAAGCTTGAAGCCGGCGATCGACTTCTTGGCTTTGGTGATCACCGGCTTTTGGCCGGTGATGGTTGCGAGGTCGGCAACGGCTCCGTCGAGCAACTTGGCCTGGGAGACCGCGTCGCCCACACCCATGTTGACCACGATCTTTTCGAGTCGCGGTACTTCCATGATGTTGCCCAAGCCCAAGTTCTGTTGGATCTCGGTCTTGAGTTCGTCGTTGTACTTGACCCGCAAACGAGGCGGGAATGTGGTCTCAGCCATCGATATCGGCTCCGGTGCGCTTGCAGATGCGGACTTTGCTGCCATCGGTGGCTACTCGGTAACCAATCCGGGTTGGCTTGCCATCGGAAGGACTCAAGATGGCGACGTTCGAGACGTCCATCGGCATGTCCTTGTCGATGATGCCGCCCTGTTGAATTTGCTGGGTCGGCTTTTGGTGCTTCTTAGCGATGTTTGCGCCTTCGACAATGACGGTGCCTTTGTCGGGGAACGCAAACATAACTTCGCCCTCATGGCCCCGGTCTTTGCCCGAGAGCACGCGGACTTTGTCGCCCTTCTTGATCTTCATCTCAGAGCACCTCCGGTGCCAGCGAAACAATGCGCATGAACTTCTTGTCGCGAAGCTCACGGCCGACCGGACCAAAGATGCGGGTTCCCCGCGGTTGGTTCTGGTCGTTGATGAGAACTGCGGCGTTCTCATCGAAACGGATGTAGGAACCGTCTGGACGACGCTTTTCCTTCTTGGTCCGGACGACGACGCACTTGACGACCTCGCCCTTTTTTACCGCAGCACCAGGTATCGCTGACTTCACGGTGGCGACGAAGACGTCGCCGACCGAGGCGTAGCGGCGCTTGGAGCCACCGAGGACTTTGATGCAGAGGACTTCTTTGGCACCGGAGTTGTCGGCGACGCGAAGTCGGCTTTCTTGTTGAATCATGTTCTTCGTCCTGCCCTAACGAGCCCGCTCGAGAATTTCAAGAATGCGCCAGCGCTTCTTCTTCGACAGCGGGCGGGTTTCTTGGACCCGGACCCGGTCGCCGACGTTGAGGGTGTTCTCTTCGTCGTGAACGTAAAGCTTGGTGGTGCGCTGCATGGTCTTGGCGTAACGACGGTGTCGAACCCGGTCGACCGACGCAACGACGGCGGTCTTGTCCATGCCGTTGGAGACCACGAGTCCCTCGCGTACTTTGCGCGGGTTCTCACGAGTCTCGGTTTCGGTAGCTGCTTCGGGCATTACTGACTCCCCTCAAGTGCTTCGGCTGCGGCGATCTCGCGGGTGCGAAGTTCGGTGAGCACACGAGCTACTTGACGTTTCGCCACCTTGATGCTGGCGTAGTTGTCGAGCTGTCCGGTGACGTTTTGGAAACGCAGGTTGAACAGTTCTTCTTTGGATTCGTTGAGACGTTCGAGCAGGTCGGTGTCGGCCATCTCGGTCAATTTCTTCTCGGCCATTAGAAGCCCTCCTCACGGACAACAAAGCGAGCCTTGATCGGCAGCTTCTGGATGGCCCGGTCGATGGCTTCACGAGCTACTTGCTCGTCGCCGTAGGAGAGTTCGAACAGAACTCGTCCGGGCTTGACGACTGCGACCCAGCGTTCCGGGTTGCCCTTTCCCGAACCCATGCGGGTTTCGGCCGGCTTCTCGGTGACGGGCTTGTCGGGGAATACGTTGATCCACACCTTTCCGCCACGCTTGATGTGACGGGTCATCGCGATACGGGCGGCTTCGATCTGGCGGGCGGTGATCCACCCGGGCTCGAGCGCCATGATTCCGTATTCACCAAACGACACCTCGTTGGCGCCCTTGGTCATGCCACGGGTACGGCCCCGGTGATGTTTGCGGTGTGCAACCTTCTTCGGCATCAACATGTCAGGTCTCCTCAGTCCCCGTCGCCAGGACGGAAGTTGGGAGTCTCGCTCGACTCACGGGTGGTCGCTTCAATGGCCTCTTCTTCGGCCAGGAGCTTCTCGAATTCGGGATCGGCTTCTTTGACCAGCGGCGTCATTTCGGCCGGGTCGACCTCAGCTGCGGTATCGGGGGTGCGAGGAGCAGCCGACGACGACACAACCTTACGAGGCTTGGTCTGACCGCTGGTCTCGCCAACCGCCATAGCGGCTTCTTTGGAGATCTTGTCGGCCTGTTCGGTCTTGTAGGGCAAGATGTCGCCCTTGTAGATCCATACCTTGACGCCGATGCGTCCGTAGGTGGTGTGTGCTTCGCGGAAGCCGTAGTCGATGTCGGCGCGCAGCGTGTGCAGCGGGACTCGACCTTCGCGGTACCACTCCGAGCGGCTCATTTCCGAACCACCGAGGCGACCCGAGGTCTGGACCCGGATACCGAGGGCGCCGGCCTTCTGGGCGTTCTGGACCGCACGCTTCATCGCACGACGGAACGCAACCCGGTTAATCAGCTGGTCAGCGACACCCTGGGCGATCAGCGCAGCGTCGAGCTCGGGCTGCTTGATCTCTTGGATGTTGAGCTGGACCTTGTTGTTACCGGTGATCTCGGTAAGGCGCTTGCGAAGTTCGTCGGCCTGGGCGCCACGGCGACCAATAACGATGCCGGGACGAGCGGTGTGCACGTCGACTCGAAGCGAGTTGATCTTGCGTTCGACCTCGATGCGGCTGATCGCGGCATGGGGAAGGTCGGTCATGATTGCGTCGCGGATCTTCCAATCCTCGATCACAAAGTCGGCGTATTCTTCGCGCTCGGCGTACCAACGCGACTTCCAGCCGAACTCCTGGTTTGCGCCAATGCGGAAACCGTACGGGTGTACTTTCTGACCCATTAGGCGTCATCCTCTTCGTCGGACTTTTGTGCTCCACCAGGAGCTTCGAACCCAGCAGCTTCAGCGGCTGCCGCAGTGGCAAACCAAACCTCGGCGACCGTTGCGTCGTAGTAACGCGTGTCGGGTTCGTGGTACTTCATCGAGTTGGTGTTTCCCTTGATGGGGAAACCCTCGGGCATGGCGTCGCCGTCGAGCGGACCATGGCTTCCGTCGCCGTAGGGGGCGGCGTCATCCGCGGCTTGTTCGGCGGGCTCTTCGCTGGCTTGTTCAGCAGCGGGCTCGTCGGCGGCGGCTTCCTCGGCGGGAGCCTCAGCAGCTTCTTCGGCTGGGGCTTCGGCGTCGTCGGTTGCCTCAGCAGCTACTGCGGCTGCGCCTGCAGCGGCGGCACCGGCCGCCGCCTCGTCACCATGATCATGGTCGTGATCATGGTCGTGATCGTGGTCGTGCGCTGCCTCTTCCTTGGCGGCTTCGGCGTCCCGGCTCTTTTGTACCCGGTCACGGCGAGAAGCCGCAGCGGTCGAGCGTGAGCTGGTGCCCTTGGCAGCTTCGCTGGTCCGGATGACCTCAAGCTCTTCAGGCGAGTAGCGGCTCACGATGATCGTGATGTGACAGGTGCGCTTGCGGATGCGGGTAGCGCGGCCACGAGCCCGAGGGCGCCAGCGCTTGAGCGTGGGGCCTTCGTCGGCGTAGCAAGCCGAGATGTACAGCTCTTCGGCGTCGAGACCGTCGTTGTTCTCGGCGTTCGCAACGGCTGAATCCAGGCACTTGGCGATTGGTTCGGCGATGCCGCGGTCGGAGAATTCAAGGATTTCCGATGCCCGAGCGTAGGACTCGTTGCGGATGAGGTTCAGGACTTCGCGAGCCTTGTAGGCCGAAGCACGAACGTACTTGACCTGGGCCTTGGTGCCCGGCCGTTCGTTGGTCTTGGTTCCAAACGCCATTATCGACGCACTCCGCGTTCTTGGCCAGCATGGAAACGGAAGGTACGAGTGGGTGCGAATTCGCCCAGCTTGTGACCAACCATTGCTTCGGTGATGTACACCGGAACATGCTTGCGACCGTCATGAACAGCCAAGGTGTGGCCGATCATTTCGGGGATGATGGTCGAACGACGCGACCAGGTCTTTACGACCTGCTTGCTGCCGGCTTCGTTGAGCGCATCGACCTTCTTGAGAAGGTGATCGTCGACGAACGGACCCTTTTTGAGACTTCTTGGCATAACTACTACCTCCGCGATCCGCGGGTACGGCGACGACGAACAATCATCTTCTGCGACGCCTTCTTCTGGTTACGAGTACGCATTTCGGGCTTACCCCAAGGCGACACTGGGTGACGACCACCTGAGGTCTTACCTTCACCACCACCGTGGGGGTGATCGACCGGGTTCATGGCAACACCACGGGTCTGAGGCTTGATGCCCCGCCAGCGGTTACGACCGGCCTTACCAATCTTGATGAGCTCGTGCTCGGAGTTACCGACCTCGCCAACGGTGGCGATGCAGTCGATCGGAACCCGACGCATTTCGGTACTTGGCAGACGCAAGGTGGCGAACTCGCCTTCCTTGGCAACCAGCTGCACGCTGGCACCCGCGGTGCGAGCCATCTTGCCGCCGCCACCGGGCTGCAGTTCAACGTTGTGAATAACGGTACCGACCGGGATGTAGCGGACCGGCAACGCGTTACCGGGGCGAATTTCCGCTCCTTGGCCGTTCATCAGCTTGTCGCCGACCTCAACACCAGCCGGGGCCAGGACGTAGGCCTTTTCGCCGTCATGGTAGTGAAGCAACAAGATGCGACAGCTGCGGTTCGGGTCGTACTCGATGGCCGCAACGGTGGCGGGGACGCCATTCTTGTTGCGACGAAAGTCGATCTGGCGGTACTTCTGCTTGTGACCGCCACCCTTGTGACGAGCGGTTTTGCGACCAAGGTTGTTTCGGCCACCGGTCTGGTGGTTTGCCTTGGTGAGCGAACGCTCGGGCGTTGTCTTGGTGATCTCGGAGAAGTCCGAAACCGTCTGGAACCGGCGACCCGGGCTGGTGGGCTTGCGTTTGCGGAGAGCCATGTTTAGACCTCGAACAATTCGATTGAGTCACCCTCGGCGAGGGTGATGATGGCCCGTTTTTGATCCGGGCGTGAGCCATAGGAGAAGTTGCGGCGGTTGCGCTTGCGCTTTCCCTTGCGGTTCAGCGTGTTCACCTTGAGCACCTTGACGTCAAAGATCGACTCAACGGCTTGCTTGATCTCGGGCTTGCTGGACTCAGAAGCCACAACGAAGGTGTAGACGTTGTTCTCGATGAGCGAGTAGCTCTTCTCTGAGACAACTGGCCGGATGATTACGTCGCGTGGATCGTTCATTAGGCGCCCTCTCCGGTGGGCAGGGTGTTCTTGGAGAACACAACCCAGTCCGAAACCAACACATCGTATGCGTTGAGTTCGCCGGGCGAAATAACGTGCACCTTTGGCAGGTTGCGCAGGCTCAACCAGGTGTTCTGGTCGTCTTTGTCGGCAACGGCCAAGACGCGACCCTCAACACCGAGAGCGCTGAGCAAGGCCACGCCGTTCTTGGTCTTGGGTGCATCGAACGGCCATTGCTCGAGCACGATGATCTTGTGTTCACTCGCCCGGTCCGACAGGGCCGAACGCAGCGCCAGGTTGACCATCTTCTTTGGGGTCTTTTGCTTATACGAGCGGGGCTTGGGGCCAAGGGCCACACCACCACCACGCCATTGCGGCGAACGGGTCGAACCCTGACGGGCCCGGCCGGTGCCTTTCTGACGCCACGGCTTTGCGCCACCACCCGCAACCTCGGCCCGAGTCTTGGTGCTCTGGGTTCCAGAGCGCCGGGCGGCGAGCTGTGCGGTAACGACCTGGTGCATGACCGGGCCGTTGGGCTCAATGGCGAAAATGTGGTCAGGAACGTCGACCGAACCGGAGTCTTTGCCGGCAGCTGTCTTCATGGTGAGCGATGCCATCATGAACCCTTAATTGCGTTGCGGACGACAACAGTGCCGCCCTTGGGGCCAGGTACGGCACCACGGATAAGAAGCAGATCGCGCTCGAAATCGGTTCCGACAACCTCAAGGTTGAGGGTCGTGACCTTTTCGCCACCCATGCGTCCGGGCATCTTCTTGCCTTTGAACACTCGGGCGGGGGTTGCGCACTGGCCGACGGCGCCGGGCTTGCGGTGCACCTTGTGGGCACCGTGGCTGGCTCGCTGGCCTTTGAAGTTGTGGCGCTTCATTGCACCGGCAAAGCCCTTACCTTTGCTGACGGCGGTGACATCGATGCGGTCGCCATCGGCGAACAGCTTGTTGTCATCTTCACCTTCAGCGCCGGCGGAACCAACGGAGATCTCTTGGCCGACTTCGTATTCGCTTACGTCGTCGAGGCGCAGCTCAAGGAGCTTCTCGCCTGGCGCAACGCCGGCTTTTTCGAAGTGACCAGCGGTCGGCATGTTCAGTTTGTTGGGGTTGACCTCACCAAACGTGACCTGCAGCGCACTGTATCCATCGGTGTCGGGACGCTTGATCTGAACAACCCGCAGCGGCGCGACCGACAATACGGTCACCGGTACCACCTGGTTGTTCTCATCCCAGAGCTGGGTCATGCCGACCTTGCGGCCCACAATCGCTCTACTTGTGGAAGTACTTTTCGTCATCGCGAACTTTCGGTGTTTCACGCGAACGCTCCGCTTGGGCAATTACTTCAAAAAGAAGGCCCAGCGGAGCGAAGATTCGGTTGTGCCAATTGGTTCCCTGCCGTCTTGCAGCAACAGGCCTTACTGGACTTCGGTTTTGTAACGCTTTTTCGGTAATGCAGTTCTACGCCAAGCAAAACGCACTCGGCACAGGAGGGTCAGCCTATAGGTGGCACATACCCCTAGCCAACCCGCGCGCCAGGTATCACTGAGGTATTTCTCGACCCTCCAAAGACTCCTCCAAAGACTATTGCTTCGGTATCCCCCGTGGGGCGCGTTGACGAACGCTAGCGTTGGTCGAAATCCCCTGGAGCACTCGCCTATGACCGAGCATTTTGACCCCGGCGACGCGGCCGTCGGTGAGGTCGTACCGAGCACCGACCGAGATGCCATGCCCGCGTGGGTTCCTCGGGCGCTTTTGCTGTTTTTCCTTGGCATTGCGGCGTTGTACTACGGCCGGGGCGTACTCGAGTCGCTGCGGTCGTTCTTCATCATCTTGTTGATTTCGGCGTTCGTGAGCTTCGCCATCGAGCCGGGCGTGAACAAGCTCGAAGCCATGGGCCTGCGACGCGGGTTCGGCACTGGCTTGATGTTCCTGCTCATCACCGGCGGGGTGGCCGGGTTCGGTTTCGCCATCGGTACCGCGCTTGCCGAACAGATCAGCGATTTTGTCGACGCCGCACCCGACACCATCGACCGCCTCGAGGCGTGGCTGATAAAGAACGTCAACGAAGACATCACCCTCGAGGCGACCCGCGATCGGTTCCTCGATGGCGGCGATCTCGGTGCCCGACTTACCGACGCGGCCGGCAACCTGGCCTCGTTTGGAACCACGGTGCTCAACACCCTGCTCCAAGTGTTCACCATTGCGCTGTTCACGTTCTACCTGGTGGCCGAGGGTCCTCGGTTCCGCCGCCTTATCTGCTCGTTGCTCGCCCCCGAACGCCAACGAGTGGTGCTGCAGGTTTGGGACCTCGCCATCGAAAAGACCGGCGGTTACATCGTGTCGAGAGCCATCCTTGCGTTGGTCTCCACCCTGTTTCACTGGGGGGCCTTCGAAGTGCTCAACGTGCCCTACCCGCTCCCGATGGCGCTATGGGTTGGCGTGGTGAGCCAATTCATCCCGGTGGTCGGTACGTACCTCGCTGGCGCCTTACCGGTGATCTTGGCCCTCATCGACGACCTCCAAGTCGGCATCTGGACCATCGTGGTCATCATCATCTACCAGCAGCTCGAGAACTACGTGTTTGCGCCTCGGATCACCGCGCAGACCATGGAGATCCACGTGGCGGTCGCCTTTGGCTCGGTGCTGATCGGCGCCGCCATCCTCGGACCGGTCGGGGCGCTGCTGTCGCTACCGTTCGCGGCGACCGTGCAGGCCTTTATCAGCACCTACATCGAACGCCACGAACTGGTAGAAGAAGCTACCGCCTGAACCAGGTGGTTTCGGGAGGTGGATTCCGGTTGCCGGCGGCATCCCACGATGCAACGTCGGCCCGGTACAGGGTGCCCGACGCAACGGGCACCGACAACGAGAACGTGTCCGATGTGCCGCTGCTTGAGCTCACCACGTTCCAGCGCACCGCCGACTGCCACGACGAGGTGGTTTCGTTCCAATAGGCGCCTGTGGACTGGTTCTGGACCTTCACCACGATCCGGTCGAGGGCCCGATCGTCGGTCCCAAAGCCGACCAAGGTGCCCGGCGAACCGAGCAACGCAGGCGATGTAGAGGTCGTCGACGCCAGCGCACCACTCCAGCCCGCCTGGGGTCGAACCGTGTCGGGCAGCCCCGACCGCTCAAAGTAGGTGCGGCCCACGGGTCGCAAGAAGTTCGCGCTGGCGTCGGAAACCGCGACGAGGGCACGGTACGAACCGGTCGACTCGGGAGGAGCGAACGTCGTCGACCAGTCGAGCGATGGCGACGGCGTCGAGGGTCGGGCCACGAGCGACCAGTACGGCTGGGGCTGCCAGGACTGCGAAGCGAAGTTCCAGAACATCGTGCTGTCGAGGTTTTCGATCCGCACCAACACTCGGCCAACCGCTACGTTGTCGTTCGCCGTACCGCCCAACTGCACCGTCGAGCTCACCTGAGCGGGCGACGATGGCGTGGCGGCGGCAAAGGGCGAGTCGAACTCGAGGGTCGGCGCCACGGTGTCGGCGGCTCGGTTGAAATAGGTTCGGAACCCAACGCTCGCATTGCCCGATGCGTCGTAGGCAACGGCCACCGCCGTGTACGAACCGGTTGTTTCTGGCGGTGCAAAGTCCCACGAGAACTCGAGACTGGCCGACGGCGTAGCGGGGAACGCGGCCAGCGATGACACGGGAGCGCTTTCCCACTGGTCCGTCTGGGCGTTCCAGTACAGGCCGGTGGCCCGGTCACGCACCCGGATGTACACATGCGAAACGCCTTGGTTGTCAGCGGCGCTACCCGTCAGCACGGTCGGTGAACTCACGGCCGCGGGTGCGGTGGGCGACGTCCCGACGAACCGGTCGCTCAGGGTCAGGGTTGGAGCCAAGGTGTCGGCACCGCTCACAACGTCGAACCAGGTAGCGACGGCGGGGGTTCGTTTGTTGCCGGCCGAGTCGGTGACCGAGACCAGCGCTTTGAAACTGCCGGGCGCCGGAGGGGTAAAGCTCTCGGAGAAGTAGGTGAACGTCGTACCCGCAGCCGGTCGGTCGATCAGGTTCCAGAACGGTGCGGTCTGCCACGAGGCGGTGCCCATGTTCCAGCTGGTGTCGTCGGCCAGGTTCTGGATTCTCATCGTCACCCGGTCGATCGACGCGTTGTCGCCCGCGATGCCGGTGAGGACCGCGGTGCCGCTAAAGCTGGCCGGCGAACTTGCCGTGGCCCCATTGAGGGCGCCGCCGAAACCAACGTTTGGATCGACAAGGTCGGGACACGACGCGCCGCCCGTCGGTGCGTAGCGAGCCCGAACGGTCTGGTCGACGGTCGGAACCGTGTAGTCGCGAACTCGGGGTCCGCCAATGTTCCAGCTACTAAAGCCCAGCTCGCGAACATCGTCACACACCGGCGTTTCCGCCTCGAGGGAGTGTTTGAACCCTTGCACCGTGTCGAGCACAAACGGGCTGGTACGGGTGACGCCATCGATCACCACATTGGTAACCGCTGCCTTGTCGGTATCGACGGTGATCGCTCGCTTTACCGGTTCGATCTCGACCGTCTTTTGGGTTTGGGTTCCCGAACTATCGGTGACGGTAAGCGTCACGAGGTAACTGGTATCGCCAGCAAAGTCGTGACCGGTCGTCGGGATGGTGAAGCTGCGGTTCGGACCCGCGAGGCCGGTAACCGCTGGGTGAACGTGGTTGTCGTGCACGAGCGAGACATCCCACTGGTAACTCGACGCGTCGAGCAGGCCGTCGTCGGTCGCCGTGCCGCTCATCGTTATCGACTGCCCGGCGACAAACGTCGACTGATGGGCCGGCGAAGTGATGGTCACGGTCGGCGCGACACCTGCCGTGATCTGAATCGGAGCCGAGAAGGTTGTCTTGCCACCAGCGGTGACCTTGAGCTGGGCGGTGTACACCCCGGCCGAGGTGTAGGTGTGCGAGGCGTTGCGCGAGCCCGAGGTCGAACCGTCGCCGAAGTCCCACTGGTAGGAAATCTGGTCGCCATCGGCATCGGTTGCGTTGCCCGAGAACGAAACGGTCAGTGGTGTGGTCCCCGAGGTGACATTGGCCGATGCCTGGGTAATGACCGGGGGCGAGTCGGTTCCGCCCAAGTAGCGGACACGACGAAGCTCACTCGTGTTTCCGTTGTACGAGAAGTGCATGTAGTAGATGTGGCCGTCTGGTCCGGCACCGATCCACACCGGTTGATGACCCGGAACGCTTTTCAACACCCGGTCCTGGGCAACCGAACCGTTGTTGTTGAAGGTTGCGTAACGGATCTCTCGTTGCGCGAAGTCGCCGTAGATGTAGGCACCGTTCAGCGAGCCGGGCAGTGCCGACGACCGGAACACCTCACCGCCGGTAATCGACGCGTTCTGACAGCACGCACCCGCTGGGTCATGTGAGTAGTAGCTGATCGGCGCCGTGACACCCGCCGGGCAGGTCGGACCGCTCTTGGGTCCGTTGAGCGGACCCTCACACGTGGGCCAGCCGTAGTTCTTGCCCGCCTGGCCAAGGTTGATCTCTTCATACGCGGTCGGCGCATCGTTGCCACCCACGTCGCCAATGAAGTACCGACCGGTCGGCAGGTCGAAGCTGGTGCGGAACGGGTTGCGGAGTCCGTACGCCCAAATCTCGTCGATGTTTGGACCACCGCCGTCGTAGAACGGGTTCGAGGTCGGTACCGACCCGTCGGTGTTGATCCGCAGGATCTTGCCGAACACGTTCGACAGGTTCGCCGAGTTGGAGGCCTGAAACCCGTCGCCGACCGACAGGTAGAAGCGGCCGTCGGGCCCAAAATTGAGCGACCCGCCGATGTGGTAGGGCCCAAAGGTGCTGTGGAGCGGCCCGGGGTTGGCCCAGATCACCGTCTTGGTCGCCTTGTCGTTCGCCGACCCGGTGAAGGTGTATCGCGAGATCGTGAGCCGCGAATTGTCGTCGGAGTGATAGGTGTAGAACCGCTTGTTCGAGGCGAAGTTCGGATCGACGACCAGGTCCATCAGGCCGCGTTCACCGGTCGAATCGATGTCGTCGAGGTCGAAGTAGGTGTACTGGCTCCCGTTGGCCGGGTCGACCACGTACAGCCGCCCCCACTTGCCACCGACGATCGCTCGACCATCGGGCATCCAGTCGAGCGAGAGCCCATGGGCAAACCCGCCAACGACAAACTCGTTGGCGAAATCGGACTGGCTTTGGGCACCCGCGGGCGCCAGGCCAGGCGACGACGTGTTGACCGGGAGTCCAACCGTCACAACCGCCACGACCAAGACCGACACAACCGCCCGCCATATGACCGTCTTTTTCACATCGAAAGTAGTGAAACCCACCGAAAGCCCCTCTGTTGTACGAATAGGAGACAATCGGCGCAAAGCCCACGAAGTAAACGTCGACCGCCAAAAGGGGCCGAAAGACTCAAAGGCATACCGGGGGATACAGATCCTCGGCCGTTGCGGAGTACCCCCTCGCGAGGGCGTGCCCTAGAGTTAGGCCTGTTATGTCATGGGGGAAAACAGATGGTTTCGCGCTGCGGGTTCTCGGACCCGTAGCCACCGCGTCGAGCGACGACGCCGGCGGCCTGACCCCCCTTCGTGGCCAGCAGGGCGAAGTACTTAGCGTCCTCGCTTCGGCCTACCCAGACCCGGTACGAACCGACGCAATCGTTACCGCCATCTGGTCCGTCGACGCCGACCTCAAGGCCCGACGCATCGGACTGGGCGTGGTGATCCACCGGTTGCGGGACCGACTCGGCGCAAACCGCGACAGCATCGTGAACGAAGCCGGCGCCTACCGGCTCAGCTTGGCGCCTGAGCAACTCGATCATCTGAGGTTCATCGCCGAGGTCGACCGCGCCGAGCGAGAGCTTGGCAACAACAGCTCGGCCGCCGCCGACCGGCTCACCACCGCGCTTTCGCTGTGGCGGGGCGACTGCTTCGAGCCTTTTTCGGGCAACCCGCTCGTAGCCACCACAGCCCAGTATCTAGGCGAGCGGCGTCGAGAAGCTCAAGAGACGCTTCTCGAGGCGTTACTGAATGCCGGCCGGCACGACGACGCCGCCATTTGGGCCACGCAGTTCGTCGAGACCGAGCCGTACCGCGAGCGCCGCTGGGAACTGTTGATGCTCGCGTTGTACCGGTCGGGTCGCCAGGCCGAGGCGTTGCACGCAGCGAAGCGGGTCAACGACTTGTTGATCGAGAACCTCGGGGTGTCGGCCGGCCCAGCGATCCAAAAGCTCGAAGTCGACATCTTGAACCAGTCGTCGTCGCTCGACGGCCCATCGCACCAACCCCAACAGGTTGGATTCGGACAGTTCGTCCGGTCGCTCAATACCACGAGTCGCAAAAATCCCCGGGCCAGCAACCGGTTTGTGGGGCGCGAGCACGAGCTGCGGAGTTTGGCGGCGGCGCTCGAAACGGAACGCATCGTGACCCTCGTTGGGCCGCCGGGCTCGGGAAAGTCGAGGCTCGCAATCCAGCATGCGAGCGGCTCCACTGACGAAGAGGTCATATGGATCGACCTCGCCACACTCAACGAAGACTCCTTGTTGCCCGACCTTGTTCGCAAGCTCGGTGTCATGGCCGGCGAAGACCCAGCGGCGGCGATCTGCAACGCGCTAGACCAGCAGCCAACCCTGCTGGTATTCGATAACGCCGAACGACTTCGTGGGCCGGTCGGCGAACTCGCCGAAGGTTTGTCGAGCAACTGCCCGAACCTGGTGATCCTCGCCACGAGCCAGATGGCACTCGCGACCTCGAACGAGGTCACCATGACCGTCGGGCCGCTCGAAGCCAGCGAAGCACGGCGCCTGCTGCTGACCCGGGCGTTCGGTGCCGACGAGGCCCCCGACCTGCCGGTCGACGACCTCGATCAGTTGATCGAACAACTCGACGCCATGCCGCTCCACCTCGAGTTGGTTGCCGCCTCGCTGCGCACCACGCCACCGGAGGTGTTGGCCACCCAGCTTCGGACCTCGTTGGAGGTTGCGAGTTCGCCGAACTACGCCGACGCCCGCCACCGTTCGCTCGACAACACGTTGAACCAGACCCTCGAGCTTCTCCCGAGCGACGCTCAGCAACTGTACGAAGTTCTCGGCGTGTTCAACGGCTCGTTCACTCTGGCCGACGTAGGCCAACTCACTGGCCAACCAATCAGCGAGCTCCGGGCTTCGATGACGAACCTCGCCGAACACTTCTTGGTAACGGTCGGCCGCGAGGCACCAAGCGCCTACCGTCAACCGGCGTCGATGCGAACCCATGCGCGAGGTCGACTCGCTGACCAGGGCCGACTCGAACAGCTCCAAGAGCTACACGCCAGCCAGTACTTCGACTTGTTGCAAAGCGCCCGCTCCGAGCTTCGCTCGGGTGGCGAAGAAGCAATGGTTGCCCGGCTGCGCCCGAGCAACGACCAGCTTCGTACCGCCCACCAGTGGTTCCTCGAACGCAAGGACGCTGCCCGATCGGCCACCTTTGCGATCAACATGTGGGAGTACAGCTTTCTTCGCCAGAACTTCGATCAATACTCCTGGCCTTCCGAGGCGCTCGACCTACCCGGGGTAGACAGCTTGGCGAACTACCCCGAACTCCTCGGTGTTGCGGCCATGAGCGCTTGGGCCCGCAACGACTATGTCGCGTCGACCAAGTTCGCGAACCAGGCCGAACGAGAAGCCGAAGCACAAAATGTTCCGGTCCCGATCGCCGCGTTGCGGGCGCTATTCAACGTTGCGGCCCAGACTGCCCGCTACGACGCCGCGGCTGAGTACTTGGAAAAAACCGTCATCGAGTGTCATGTCCAAAAGGACGACCACGAGTCCTTCCTCACCCACGTCACCTTGGCGCTTGGTCACGTCCAGCTCGGTGACCCGGTATCGGCGAAGCGATGCGCTGAACATGGCCTCGAGTTGGCCGAGGCGAGCGGGAGCCCGTCAAACGTCGGCTGGGCGAACTTTGCCCAGGGGACCGTGGTTCTTGGCACCGACCCGGACCAAGCCGCTCGAATGTTCTCGGCCAGCAGCCGGCTCGCCCGGCTCGTCGACAACCAATGGGTCCATGGCATGGCCTCGACCAGTTTGGTCACCTGCTTGCGTCACCAAGGTCGAACCCAGCAGGCGATCCGTCTACTCGGCGAAGTGCTCGACGTTTGGGGCCGAGCGCAAAATGTCAGCCAGGTCGCGCGCGCTGGCCAAGAGTTGGTCGTGTTGCTTCACATCACGGGCGAACGTTCCGATGCTGCAACCGCACTCGCTCACGTCGATCTGCTCGACCAGGTGCACCCGCTGTTGCCCGACGATCAACAGATTTTCGACGAGCTACGCGGCGATCTGCAGAGCGCCGATGTTTCGGTCGAGCGCTTGCCCGTGAGCGAACTGGCGGCCGTCCTCGGCGACTTGTTGCCGCCGGTCGTCGACGCCATCGATATTGGCTAGCCAATAGGCCATAGGTCGGTGGCCACCAGACCAACCGCTGGTCGGGTGTCGCGCGACTCGGCGAGGTTCTTTGGGCGACGGTATGGCCGGCCCGCTCCTTCCTCGTAGAAGGGCTTGAGGCAAATGTTGCCCATCCACTGCACCAACGTGCGCGTCGGCACGGCGGTCAACCGATTTCCGAGGAGCCCTTTGAGAACCTTCGCGACCGCCGCCGAGCGTCGCCGACCCCGACCCTGACCAACCAGAAGCAGGCGGGTAACCCGGTCGTCCCCAATGGCGTGCATCAAGCCCGGAGCGAGCCAATCGAGCGGACGAGGAAACCCGTCGCTCATACCCTCGACCAGCGCCTCGGTAAGTCGTACACCGTCGAGCGACCGGTGATGATGCCGACGACGAATCGTGTCGGCCAGAGCTTTTGCTTCAACGTAAGTCAAGGGAACGCGACCAGTTGGACCCTCGGTGGTGAGCGCATCGAGCGGAGCTCCGAGGAGATGCCCAATGCCGAGCCAGAACCGGGTGTAGGTGTCGCGTTCGGTATCGGTCGGGGCAAGACCGAGATCGTCGAGCATCTCGAGTACTGGCACCGCAAAGCTGAGGGCCGTACCAAGAACGTCCTCTTGGTTCACCGGCCAGCCAAACTCCTCGGTATCCCAGCCGTTGTTCAGGAGCTGCCCAGCGACGAGAGCATGGATGCCGCGGACGCCTCGGATCGACCGGTAGGCAGCGCCTCCGACCTCGAGGGTGCCGTCATGCCAGCCGTCGTCGGCTCCCAGTAGGTCTTGCACGAACTGTGCTGTCTCGCCCGAGCGCCGGAACGGGTCGCGAGCGAGATCCGATGCAGCGCCCAACACCTTGACCCCCTCGGCCGCGGCGAATCCGTCGACCAACGAGCGGAACAACAGCCCGAGAAACAGCAAGGTGCTCGAACGCGAGAAAAGATCTCGAGCGGCCCGGCACGTGGGCGGGTCGAGCAACCCACCGGGCGCCGAGATCGCCGCCAACCGCTCGGCAATATCGGCATCGAGCTCAGAGAAGAAGGTGTCGGAGTCCTCGCTGGCGGCCAGCGAGGAGAACGACAAGTTTCGGGCACCAGGAACCATTGGATGACTTGCCCGACCTCGAAGGGTTTCGAGCGTCTCGGCCAGCTCTGGGTCGACCGCACCCGGTTGGGGTTCGGGCAACCCCATCGTCGACAGCCGATGTTCGAGTAACCGCTCGAAGCCCTTCTTCATCGGTGGTCGGTTCATCACGCCGTTCTCGTCGAACCACACGGGCGACCGCTGAGCACTAGCGAACAACCCGAGGATGTACGCCATGCGATCAGACAGGGCGTTCCAGCTTTTCGCCGGCTGGCCATCGACCTCGAACTGTTCGAACAACATCGACAACATGTCGGTGGAAGAGCAGGCGTACACGTCGTCTTCGTCGACTACACAGCGCTCGACCTCGATCTGCACGTCGGTCCGAGGAAGCGGCTGGCCGACCTTTACCCGGTGCCCGGGCAAATCGACGGTGACAAAATGCTTGGTCGCTGTTTTGATCCACCACTGTTCAAGACGTAACCGGAAGTCGCCCGGTGGTTGATTCCGCCACTGCCGGCGGGTCTGGAATGGGCGCCACGCGGTGGTAAGCGTGCGCAGCCACGAACGGAAGCCAACGCTGATCGCCAACGATAAGAGCTTTTGTTCGTGAACCGCCAGCAACGAGTTACCGAGCAGAATCGACCGGCTTCGTTCTTCGGCCGACGTTGCGGTCAATGCGTCGGTGTAGGCCCGAAAGCCGCGCACCAGCAACTCGTTGTAGTCGTGGCGGTCTGGATGCAATCGAGGATCGGTGGTCGCCTCCCAAAAGCTCGAAGCGCCCGCGCCTGGGCGACCCGGCGGGGCCACCAACCGGTGACGCAACTGCTGCTCGCACTCCTGCCAAGCCTCCTCGATGGCGGCGACGCGCTCGTCGCCGTCGGTTGTTTGCGCGGCGGGCCCAACGGTGGCCAAGAACACAGTGTGGGCTCGGCCAACATCGGCAAAGACGTCGCGGTTGCCATCGCCAAACGCCCGAGCGATCATCCGGCCGAGCACCGGGATCGGCAGGCGTAGGTAACCGCCAATCGAACTACTCGCCCACTGTCCGATCGTTACCCACGTCGCGTCGTTGGTCCCCAAGAGTTCGGCCATCGCAACCGCCAGATCGCCGTAGCATTCGGTGATCAGGTCGTTGCGAAGTTGCACCGACATCGGGGTGAACGCGACCCCATCGAGACGGTCGCGGGTCGTGGCTCGACTCCTGAGGTCGGGGCACCAGTCGGGCTGGTGGGGTTCGCAACTAACGGAGGAGCCCGGATGGACATCCAGTGGTGTATTGACCGGCTCTCGCTTGAGATCCGGCCCCCGAACATCCGGGGCTCTTCCGTCAGTTGCATTCACTAGGAATCCGCCGATTTCCTAGAGTGGGTCCGCCGCCCTCGGGTGAGATCGCAGGTTGAAGCTTCAACGATGGGGGCGCTAACGATTCATGGGTCCTGCAAATTCCCACCATGAGCAATGTTGGCAATCCTTCATTAACGGTCAATTAACACGCACCAAAAGTTATCCACAGACCGTGAAGCGCAACGATATTTCACCTGGTGAGCGAAAGAATGGTCACCACCAAAACGACCCGTGGCCCGGGCGTTGAGCCCGGGCCACGTGGTGTACAACTGATTTTTCGACCGAAGTCGATGTGCTACTGGATCTTGATCTCGATATCGACACCGGCCGGCAGGTCGAGACGCTGAAGCGAATCTACCGTCTTTGCCGACGGGCCAATGATGTCGAGCAACCGCTTGTGGACCCGCATTTCAAAGTGCTCTCGCGAGTCTTTGTACTTATGCGGTGAGCGGATAACCGTGTAGCGATGCTTCTCGGTTGGCAGCGGGATTGGTCCGCGTACGTCTGCCTGAGTGCGTTTGACCGTTTCGACGATCTTCTTCGTCGACTGGTCGATGACCTCGTGGTCATAGGCCTTCAGTCGGATACGGATTTTCTGTGATGCTGCCATTGGTACCAGTCTGCTACTTAATGATCTTGGTTACCGAACCGGCGCCGACAGTACGGCCACCTTCACGGATAGCAAAGCGAAGACCTTCGTCCATGGCGATCGGGTTGATGAGCTCAACCGTCATCTCGGTGTTGTCACCGGGAACGCACATTTCAACACCGTCGGGCAACGTGATGGTGCCGGTGATGTCGGTGGTACGGAAGTAGAACTGCGGACGGTAGTTGGAGAAGAACGGCTTGTGACGGCCACCTTCTTCCTTGGTCAGCACGTACACCTGAGCTTCGAAGTCGGTGTGCGGAGTGATCGAGCCAGGAGCGGCAAGAACCTGTCCACGCTGGACGTCTTCTTTGTCGATACCACGAAGCAGGGCGCCGATGTTGTCGCCAGCTTGACCCTCGTCGAGGAGCTTGCGGAACATTTCAACACCAGTACAGGTGGTGGTCTGGGTGTCACGGATACCGATGATTTCGATTTCGTCGCCGGTGTTGACCTTGCCCTGTTCGACCTTACCGGTGACAACAGTTCCACGACCGGTGATCGAGAACACGTCTTCGATCGGCATAAGGAAGGGCTTGTCGAGCTCGCGCTCGGGCTCGGGGATGTAGGTGTCGACCTCGGCCATAAGCGCCTGGATCTGAGCAGCAGCGTCGGCGTCGCCTTCGAGGGCCTTCAGGGCCGAAACCTTGATGACCGGGGTGTCGTCGCCCGGGAAGTCGTACTCGTCGAGGAGTTCGCGTACTTCCATTTCGACGAGCTCAAGGAGCTCTTCGTCGTCGACAACGTCGCACTTGTTGAGCGCAACGACGATCTTCGGAACACCAACCTGGCGAGCGAGCAGAACGTGCTCACGGGTCTGGGGCATCGGGCCGTCAGCAGCCGACACAACAAGGATCGCACCGTCGACCTGAGCCGCACCGGTGATCATGTTCTTGATGTAGTCAGCGTGACCGGGCATATCGACGTGCGCATAGTGGCGGTTGTCGGTTTCGTACTCGACGTGCGAAACGTTGATCGTGATACCACGCTCACGCTCTTCGGGCGCCTTGTCGATGTTTTCGAACTCGGTAAATGAAGTCGAGTTCGGGTTTGCGTCCGACAGGACTTTGGTGATTGCTGCGGTAAGCGTCGTCTTGCCGTGGTCGATGTGACCCATCGTTCCCACGTTGACGTGGGGCTTGTTCCGCTCGAACGTCTCTTTTGCCATCTTGGTCTTCCTTGAACCGTCTATTTCGTACTCGGGGTGAGTCTTCTTCTGTGGGATCGCCGCATTTACGACGACACTATTTCTTGCTGTATTGCTGTATTGCTTTTCTGCTCTCGGCTACGTGTCGCAGCACAAGATATTGGTACGCGTTTATCTGCGCCGACGAGTCGGGCAGCTAACACGCTAGTAACTATTCGCCGCGAACCCGCGCCACGATTTCTTCTTGGACCGAACCCGGGGTGGGCTGATACGAATCGAACTGCATGGTGTAGGTGGCTCGACCCTGGGTGCGCGAACGCAGGTCGGTCGAGTAGCCAAACATTTCACTCAGCGGAACTTGGGCCATAACAACCTGGTTGAGACCACGCTGTTCGGTGCCTTGCACCTGACCACGGCGGCTGTTGAGGTCGCCCACAACATCGCCCAGATAGTCGTCAGGAGTAACCACTTCAACGGCCATGACCGGCTCGAGCAGCACAGGCTTTGCCTTACGCATTGCCTCTTTGAACCACATGGTGCCGGCGATCTTGAACGCCATGTCCGAGGAGTCAACATCGTGGGTCTTACCATCGACGAGGGTGACCTTCATGTCGACGGTTGGGTAACCGGCGAGCACACCAGAGGTCATGGCCTCCTTGACACCGTTGTCGACGGCGGGGATGTATTCCTTGGGAATGTTTCCGCCCTTGATCTTGTCGGAGAATTCGTAACCGCCACCGGGGCCGGTCGGCTCCAGGGTTGCGGTGATGACGGCGAACTGACCCGAACCACCCGACTGCTTCTTGTGGGTGTAGGTGTGGCCGTCGACGGTCTCTTTGATGGTCTCGCGGTACGCAACCTGCGGGCGACCAACGTTGGCCTCGACCTTGAACTCACGCATCATGCGGTCGACAAGCACTTCGAGGTGAAGCTCGCCCATACCCGAAATGATGGTCTGCGCGGTCTCTTCGTTGGTTTCGACCTGGAAGGTCGGATCCTCTTCAGAGAGCGCGCCGAGCGCCTTGGAGAGTTTGTCTTGGTCGCCCTTGGACTTGGGCTCAACCGCAACCTGGATAACCGGATCCGGGAAGTCGAGCGATTCGAGGGTGATCTGGGCTTTGGTGTCGCACAGCGAGTCGCCGGTACGGGTGTTCTTGAAACCAATACCCGCAGCGATGTCGCCGGCGCGGACATCGTCGATGTCTTCGCGGCTGTTGGCGTGCATCTCGAGCAAGCGGCCGATGCGCTCTTTGGCCGTGGTGCGGGTGTTGGTTACCTGGCCCCCCTTTTCGAGCGAACCGGAGTAGACCCGGAAGAAGGTGAGCTTGCCCACGTGAGGGTCGGTTGCAACCTTGAACGCCAGGGCCGAGAACGGAGCCTTGGGGTCGGCGGGACGAGTGATCTCTTCGCCGGTCTTGGGGTCGGTACCCGCAGTGTCGGGCAGGTCGAGCGGCGACGGCAGGTAGTCGATGACCGCATCGAGCAGGGGCTGCACGCCCTTGTTCTTGAAGGCGGTGCCGTTGAGGATCGGAACGATCTCGTTGGCGATGCAGGCCTTGCGGATACCGGCTTTGAGCTGCTCTTCGGGGATGTCGTCGGTCTCGAGGTAGACCTCCATGAGGTCATCGTCGGTCTCGGCGATCGCTTCGAGAAGCTTCACCCGGTACTCGTTGGCTTGGTCGGCGTAGTCGTCAGGAATGTCCTGCTCTTCGTACGTTGCACCGAGGTCTTTTTCGTCGGTGGTCGGCGGCCAGACAAGCGCCTTCATCTTCACGAGGTCGATGAGGCCCTGGTACTGCGCTTCGGCGCCGATCGGTAGCTGAAGAACCGCCACGCTCTTGGTGAGGCGGTCAAGGATCGTGTCGAGCACGAAGAAGAAGTCGGCGCCGGTACGGTCCATCTTGTTGACGAAGCACATGCGGGGTACGCCGTACCGGTCGGCCTGGCGCCACACTGTTTCGGTCTGGGGCTCTACGCCGGCCACACCGTCGAATACCGCAACGGCACCGTCGAGCACGCGCAGCGAGCGCTCTACCTCAACGGTGAAGTCGACGTGACCAGGGGTATCGATGATGTTGATGCGGTGGTTGTTCCAGACACACGCAGTAGCAGCCGAGGTAATGGTGATACCACGCTCTTGCTCTTGTTCCATCCAGTCCATGGTGGCGGCGCCATCGTGAACTTCACCGATCTTGTACGAGCGGCCCGTGTAGTAAAGGATGCGTTCGGTGGTGGTGGTCTTGCCCGCGTCGATATGGGCCATGATGCCGATATTGCGGGTCTTTTTTAGGGGTAGGCGCTCTACAGCCATGCGGAGGATCCTTGACGCTTCATTCGTTGGGTGGGTGTCAGTTGTAAAGAACAATCGAGCGGTTCACCCAGACGCACGAACGCGACCGGAAAAATCACTCCAGTTAATGCTACGGGGCAATACGCCCCGTTGTGCGCACCAACCCCCAAATTGGGTTTCGGTGCGAGAGGGGGAATTACCAGCGGTAGTGAGCGAATGCCTTGTTGGATTCGGCCATCTTGTGCAGGTCTTCTTTGCGCTTCATCGAAGCACCGATGCCATTGGAAGCATCCATGATCTCGTTGGCGAGTCGCTCAGCCATCGTGCGTTCGCGGCGCTGCCGAGAGAACTCGACCAACCAGCGGATCGCCAGGGTGGTTGCCCGACGAGGACGAACCTCGACCGGAACCTGGTAGGTGGCACCGCCGACTCGACGACTACGAACCTCGAGCTGAGGCCGGATGTTGTCGATGGCCCGCTTGAGCGTGGCGACCGGCTCGTCTGAGCCGGTCTTCTCGGCGACCATTTCGAGCGCATCGTAAACAATGCGCTCGGCGAGCGAACGCTTGCCGCTCTGAAGAATCTTGTTCACGATCTGGGTGACCAGAACGGAGTGGTAGACCGGATCGGCCGGAAGTTCGCGACGTGGTGCGGGACCTTTACGAGGCATGAGTCCTAATCCTTCTTTGCGCCGTAGCGGCTACGAGCTTGCTTACGGTCGCGAACACCCGAGGTGTCGAGCGTTCCGCGGATGACTTTGTACCGCACACCAGGAAGGTCCTTCACACGACCGCCACGCACCAACACAATGGAGTGCTCTTGGAGGTTGTGACCTTCGCCGGGGATGTAGGCGGTTACTTCGATACCACTGGTCAGCCGGACACGACAGACCTTACGCAGCGCAGAGTTCGGCTTCTTGGGGGTGGTGGTATACACGCGGGTGCATACGCCACGACGCTGAGGAGCGCCCTTGAGGGCCGGGGTCGTTTCTTTACGACGCTTAGAGGTACGGCCCTTACGGACCAGCTGCTGAATGGTTGGCACGAACTTCGAATCCTTGAAGAGTCTGGAAATGCAGAACTAGTGGTCTTGGGGGCATGCGAAGCTAGATCACCGCACGCTGGACCAATGGACGAGTCTAAGCGTGTGCAAGTCCCGCGCCAATGCGCGGCGGAGGTTTTCTGGGCTCTGTAACTTTTCTCCGCCTACGGCTCCGGCGCTTCGCTATCTACCCCCACCGACGCCCCTCGCCCTCCGCGAGCTCCGGGCTCTTCGGCCGCTTGTGTTGGTTCTCGGGGGCGAGTTACGCAGTAACTCGGTAAGGGCTTGGGCCGCCCTGGCGGTCCAAACCGACCGGCTCCGGCGCTTCGCTATGTCCCTCTACCTGTGCCCCTCGCCCTACGCGAGCTCCGGGCTCTTTAGGCGCTTGTCCGAATTTTCGCGTGGAACCCGCGCTGAGCGGGTTAAGCGCGATCAGAAAACGAAAAGTGCCGCAGAGGAGACCGAGTCGGCGGTGGCCGATCGGCAGTGTTCGGATTCCGCTGTCTCAGCGCGAGCGAAGCGAGCCACCGAACTGGTACCGCCCCGAAGGGGTGGCGGAGGAGAATGCCGATCGGGTGCCGACGGTTCGGTTTCCGGTCGTTCGGAGCCAGATCCTCCTATTCCGGTTCCCGCTTATTCGCGGTACCGATCAACCAACCGGTCCCCGATTTCCGCCAACGCCTCAACCACCTCGACCGGACCATCGACCTCCAACCCGCTGGCTAGCCCGGCTACCTGGGAGGCCAAGACCTGGGGCGAATACGACGACAGCTTTACGGGGTGCCGCCCGTCTTGTGCCGGGTCGCCGACCTCGAGCTGGTTGCCGAGAATGTGGCGCAAAACCGACAATGTCCACGGCTCGGCCAACCCGGTGGCGGTCAGCAGCCGAGAGTTGTCGTCGAACGCAACGGTGATCTTGTTCCACGCTTCCTGAAGGTCGAACCCGTTGGGGCGGACGGCCGGGTCGTCGGTGATCACCGCACTGGTTACGCGGTCGACTCGGAAAACCCGTTCCCCAGCCGCCGTGTCGCCGATCAGGTACCAAACCGAGGCCTTCACCACGAGACCTAACGGATGAACCCGGCGAGTGCTCGGACCTTTCTTCGGTGTGTTGTACCCGAGTTCGATCTGCTTTCGTTCGATGACGGCTTTTTGTAGATCGTCGAGGAACAGGGGAGTGGTGCCGCCGGTGCCGCTCCACCGGGTTGGGTCGACAACCACCGCATCGACCGCTGCGGCAGCATCGGCTCGGAACGGTTCGGGAACTGCTTGCACGAGTTTGCGCAGCGCTTGTTTCAGGCCATCGGACGTCGGAGCCGACGACCCGACGGCCAAAAACAGGGCCCGGGCCTCGTCGGCTTGCAGTCCGGTGAGGTCGGTACGGGCCCCACCCACGAGTGTCCACCCACCATTGCGACCTGCTTGTGAATAGACGGGAACGCCAGCCATCGCCAGCGCCTCGAGATCGCGGCGGGCGGTCTTGACCGAGACTTCGAGTTCTTCGGCGACCTCAGCCGCGGTCACCCGACCTTTCGCCTGGAGTAATAGCAGGGTGGCCACAAGTCGGTCGGCTCGCATGGGAACCAGCATGGCATCCAAAAGTGGTCAACCTGTGTCCAGTTCGTGGACTGGCCCGTCCGATTCCGAGCCGAGAGCGCCTAGCTGCAACACTGTCGAAGCAACCAAAGACATCGCAACGCACTTGCGAAGAACGCTAGGAGTTCTCAATGGAGAAGATCAACGAAGGCCGCGTCGCGGTAGTGACCGGTGCCGGCCGAGGAATTGGTCGCGAGCACGCCCTTTTGCTCGCCCAAACCGGTGCCAAGGTTGTGGTGAACGACCTCGGTGGTTCGACCGACGGTGAAGGCAACGACGCATCGCCCGCCGAGCAGGTTGTCGAAGAGATCAAGGCCATGGGCGGCGAAGCGGTCGTGAACGGCGGCAACGTTGCTGTAGTGGCCGACGCCGACGCCATGATCCAGCAGGCCATCGACACCTTTGGTGGTATCGACATCCTCATCAACAACGCCGGCATCCTTCGCGACCGCATGGTGTTTTCGATGAGCGAAAGCGACTGGGACGCCGTCATCAACGTGCACCTCAAGGGCACCTTTGCCCCGACCCGCGCCGCCGCCGTCTACTGGCGCGAGCGCTCCAAGGCCGGCGAAACCAACGACGCCCGCGTGATCAACACCACGTCGCCATCGGGCATCTACGGCAACATTGGCCAGAGCAACTACGGCGCCGCGAAGGCCGGCATCGCCGCCTTTACCCACATCACCGCCCAAGAGCTCACCCGCTACGGCGTTACCTGTAACTCGCTTGCTCCGGCAGCGTTCACCCGCATGACCGCCGACCTGCCCGGATTCTCGGGCATGGACGAAGAGACCCAGGAGAAGATGGGTCCCCGTTGGATCGCCAACGTCGCTACCTGGCTCGCCAGCCCGGCCGCTTCGGGCGTGACCGGTCGTTGCTTCGACGTGGTCGGCGACCGCATCGGTATCGCCGAAGGTTGGGTCCTTGGCCCGCAGGCGACCCAGACCGAAGACCCCGACGGCTTGGGCGATGTCATCGCTGGTCTGATGGGTGAAGCCAAGCTCAACGCCAACATGTTCGGTGTGCCCGAGGAAGGCCCCGGTCGTCCGAGCAAGAGCATCTAAGATGAGCTGATGTCGAACGATCGATCCCGCAGTCCCTTCGACCGGATTGCCGATCGTTACGACGAAACTCGTGGTGGAGTTCGACGGGGCCGGCAGTTTGCTGGCTCCGTCGATTCCTTTTTGGCGAGCCCGTCGGTTATCGCCGACCTGGGCGTGGGCACTGCGGCGGTTGCCGAACCGCTCACCGACCTGGGGCACACCGTGGTTGGGGTCGATCTCAGCTCGGCGATGCTCGACCAGGCTTCGGAGCGTATCCCTGGCCGACTGCTGGTCGGCGATGTCCAAACCCTGCCTCTCGATACCGACTCGGTCGACGCCGCACTTGCGGTTTGGCTGCTGCAGTTAGTCGGCGATTTCGATGCGCTGATGCACGAGATCGCTCGAGTTGTGCGGCCCGGCGGTTTGTTCTTCCACGTATCGTCAACGCCTCGGATTGAGCCCAACGACATCACCGACCTCACCTTGAAGATGTCGGCGTTGTTGGGTCGGGGGTGGGACCGGTCGTCGACGCTGGCGTCGCGGCTCATGCCGTACGGGTTTGTGTTCCAGACCGAGATCGCTATGGCCCACGACGATGTGAAGAAGTCGCCGAACCAACAGGCCGACTGGATCGAGTCGAAAGTGGCCTCGATGTTCTGGGATCTCGACCCCGCCGACTGGGATGCCTATGTGCAACCCACCGTCGACGCCCTACGAGCCCTACCGAAACCCGACAAGGCTCGCCGCTGTACCGAGAGCCACCTTCTGTCGCTTTACCGCCGCCGCGAGTAACTTCGGGCTGAGAAGCAACCGGGGGAGTAGCCATGCCAATAACGCACCTTGCGGCCACGGCCAGCATCGATGAAGTTTCCGAAGTGCTCGCCCGCGACGGGTGTGTGGTGATCGATGAGTTGGTGTCGCCCGAAGCCATCGACTCGGTGATGGCCGAGATGCAGCCGCACATCGACGCCAACGGTTTCGGCCCCGAGGCCTTTACCGGGCTCAACACCAAACGCACTGGAGCGTTGGTTGCCCGATCCGAAACCGCTCGCCAACTCGTCAGCCACCCGTTGGTGGTGGGGGTCACGGGCAAACATCTCGAACACGCCACCACGTTTCACCTGCATCTGACCCAAATCATTTCGATCGGGCCCGACTCGCCGTCCCAACCCGTTCATCGCGACCAGTGGGCGTTCGACTTCTTCCCGTTTCCCGACGACTACGAAGTGCAGTGCAACACGCTGTGGGCGGGCACTGATTTCACCGAAGCAAACGGGGCGACCCGGGTGGTCGTAGGCAGCAATCACCATGAGGACCGACTCAAGTACGAGCACGCCGACACCGAACCGGCCGAGATGACCAAAGGGTCGGTGCTGCTCTACACCGGGTCGGTGTACCACGGCGGGGGCGAGAACTCGACCGATCAGGTGCGTACCGGTATCAACATCACCTATGCGGTTTCGTGGCTGCGCCAGGAAGAGAACCAGTACCTGTCGGTTCCGCCCGAGGTGGTGCCCACCCTCGACGACGAGTTGTTGAAACTCATGGGTTGGGATCGCGGAGCGTATGCGTTGGGGTACGTCGACGACATGCGTCATCCGCTCGAAACGGTTCGGGGCGAAAACTTCGAGCGTACGTTTGGTGAGGTGCCCCAGCGCTGAGTCCGCTCGGTTGCTACATCTCGACGGTTTTTCGCCGACGGGAACGAGGTACAAGTAATTCGCCTCGAGGAGTTCCCCCATGTTGAAGCGTCGCAAGTCCAAGAACGGCAAAGTAAAGGTCACCTTTGCGTTGCCTCTCGACCAGACCCCCGACCCGGTATCGGTCGCTGGTGATTTCAACGGCTGGAACCCCCTCGCCACCCCACTGATCAAGCGCAACAACGGCACTCGTAGCGCCGCGGTCGAACTGGCGGCGGGCGAGGTTGTCGAGTTCCGGTACCTCGCCGATGGTGGCCACTGGTTCAACGAAGACGAAGCTGGCACGACCGGTGAAGGAAACTCTCAGATCGCGGCGTAACCCCGAGACCTAGCGTTCTCGGTCAGCGTTGGTGCGCGAGGTGTCCACCCAAATAAGGTCGCGCCATGGGGAACCAACAGGCTAGCGATCAACAAAGGTATCGAGTTGTGGTGTGGGGCACCGGCAACGTGGGGCGACCTGCGCTGCGCGCCGTGCTTGCCCACGACCAACTCGAACTCGCAGGTGTGGTCGTGTCGCACCCGGCAAAGGTCGGGGTCGACGCCGGGAAGTTGTGCGGACTCGACCCGGTGGGCGTGGCCGCGACCAACGACAACCAGATCGCCTTTGCCGACGACATCGATTGTGTGGTGTACGCCGCCACCGCCGATACCAGGATCGAAGAGGCTACCGGTGAGCTACTCGGCCTTCTCGGCGCGGGCCGCAACGTGGTGTCGACATCGTTTTACCCGCTCCTGCACCCGGCTCACACCCATCCGATCTTGCTTCCGTTGGTCGACGACGTGACCACCGCCGGTAACACCTCGGTGTTCGTCTCGGGAATCGACCCGGGTTGGGTCATGGATATCTTGCCGGTCTTTCTCAGCGGCGTGTGTGCCGACATCACCGAGATCCGCGCCCAAGAGGTCTTCAACTACGCCTACTACGACCAACCCGAAATCGTTCGGGAGGTCGTTGGGTTTGGCACCTCGATGGACGAAACCCCACCGATGCTGCTCGATGTTGCGCTTCTCACCGTGTGGGCGCCGATGCTGCGGGTGGTGGCCGACGGACTTGGGCTCGAGCTCGACGACATCACCACCGAAGTCGAGCGTCGACCACTCACCGAGACCGTCGAGGTCGACGGCATGGGCACCTTTGAGGCTGGCACCCAGGGAGCGTTCCGGTTCGAGGTTCAGGGTTGGGTCGATGGCCAGAAGCTGTTGGTGGTCGAACACATCACCCGCATCGACGACCGGTGCGCCCCCGATTGGCCGAGTTCGCCCGAGAAGGGCGGCGTGCATCGGGTCAAGATTGCGGGTCGGCCGAACCTCGAGGTGACCGTGCACGGCAACGAAGAGGGCGAACCAGCGGCGGCCGGTGGCGGCAACGCAACGGCGGCGAACCGGATCGTGAACGCGATTCCCGCGGTGGTGGCCGCTGCGCCGGGCATTGTTTCGCCCCTCGATCTGCCGGCCATCGATGGTCGGCACCAAATCCGAAAGGCTGCTCCCAACCAATGACATTCTTTACCAAAGAGTCGGCAAAGTTCTGGCGAGCGTTGGCCAAGAACAACTCCAAAGACTGGTTCGACGCCAACCGTAAGGACTACGAGAAGCATCTGAAAGCGCCGTACAACGCGCTTGCCGAAGCGCTGGTCGACCAGGTCAAAGAGGTCGAGCCCGAGTACCAGATCGGCCCCAAGCAGGCCACGTACCGGATCAACCGCGACGTGCGGTTCTCCAAGGATAAGACCCCATACAAGACCGAGCTCGGTATCACGGTGGGACGCAACCACAAACACGATCCGGCGTACCCGGCCTACACCGTGCGAATCGGCGTGAATGGGCTCGCCGTTGCCGGTGGGCTGTACATGCCCGAACCCGAACTGCGCGACCACGTCCGCCGTTACGTGGCCGCAAACCACAAGGCGTTGGCCAAGGTCGAGGCACCCAAGACCACGTTCGCCAAGGTCTTTGGTTCGGTCGGCGGCGAGGCCCACAAGCGCGCCCCGGCCGAGTTGAAAGAGGCCGCTGAGATCGAGCCTCGGGTCCTCAACAAGCAGTGGGTGTACTGGGCTGACTTCAATGACAAGAAACTCTTCACCGACCCGAAACTCGATCAGTTCATCCTCGACCAATGGGAAGCGGCTCGCCCGGTGATGGAGTTCTTGAAGAAGGCAGTCGTCGTCTAGTCGACCTCGGGCGCCTCTACGCTGGCGAGGTGAACTGTACAACGTGTGGAACCCCCCTCGAGCACGACTCGGTGTTTTGCCCCAGCTGCGGAACGGTGCCCGGTGCCGAGCCAACCCAAACCTTGCCGGCCGTCGGCCCAGAGTTTGAACCGACCCAACACATTCCGGTAGCCGAGCCCGCCCCGGCGGCGCAGATACCCCAGCAACCGTCGGTTGCGCCGCCGCCTCAACCGTCGGTAACCCCTCGACCGACCGCGCCGAGTGGTCAACCGAGCCAGCCGGTGTTCGTGCCCGAGCGCCGATCGATGTTGCCGATAGTCGCTGGACTCCTCGTTCTCGCCAGCCTTGTCGTTCTCGGCTTTTTGTTGCGCGGCATTTTCTCCGGCGACGACCCCGATACCGATGCTCCGGTGACCACCGACGAGGTGCCGGCCGTTACCGAAGCGCCAGCTCTCGAGTCGACGGTCGCTCCGGTCGAAACCACTGCGGCACCCACGTTGGTCGAGGCGGCCGCGGGTAGCCCGTACGAGGGCAACTGCTTTGCGGCGGTTGTTCCGCCGGGCTGGGAACTGGTGAACAACGACGAAGAAGTTGGCTACGGGATGCGTACAACCTGGCGCCGCGGTGGCGATCTGTTGTTTGTCGACTCGTCGCCGATCTCTGATCCCAATGTCACGTCGCGCGACGCCGCGGCGGGCCAGCTTGCGCAGCGCTCGACGGCGACGTCGGAACTGATCGACGAAGGCAACGATGCTTGGGGGTACACCTACACCCGGTCGGGCGCCCCAGCGATTGCGATCTACAAGGTCACCAGTCGAGGATTTGGCGTGGTCGGTGCCAGCCAAAACAATGCTGACCAGACCATCGCCGACGCCCGAGCGCTCATCATGTCGATCGAGGCGACCAACCCGACGTGCGACACCGGGTTGACTGGCTAACCGTCGGTCAGACCCGTCGCTGGGCAAAAATGTCGTGAAATCGTAATGAAAATGTTTCAGTCTAGGGTGGGGTTGGACATTCCGGTGTGAAATAATTTCGTTACAGCGGGGGAACCGCTAATGAACTGCACCATGCTGCGAGTGGAACCCGGCATGATTTTGCAGCGAAACCGATCCTTGGCCGTCTAAGGCCGCTGGGGATCGGTTTCGGTTCTTTTCGGGTCGAGTCAGTCTTTCTTCGCTCGGCTGGGGCTGACCCGAGGTGGTTCGTTTGGTTGCTTCGGGTACACCGGCGGCCACGGCGCATCCATAAGGCCATTGACCATGTCGGCGTCGTGCATCTCGAGCAGTGGAGCAAGGTCCTGCGGGTCGTTGTTCATGTCAGCCCACGCAGCCATCGATGCGTCGAGGCGTTCAGGAACCGACTCGATCGTGAGTTCGTCGTTGGTGACCTCATCGACTTCGTCCCAGCCGATCGGGGTCGACACTTGGGCCCCGACTCGAGCTCGTACCGCCCATGCGCCAAACACCGTCTTGTGTGGACAGTTCTGATTGAAGTCGACAAACACCCGCTCGCCCCGTTCCTCCTTCCACCATTGAGCGGTCAGCAGATCGGGGTGGCGTCGCTCGAGTTCGCGGGCGAACGCGACCGCCCCAAACCTCACCTGGTAGCTGTCCCACTCGGGCCGAAGTCGCACATAGATGTGCAGGCCCTTCGAGCCGCTGGTCTTGACGTAGGAGGTGATGTTCATTTCCTCAAAGAGCGCCCGCACCAGATGGGCGCCCTCGCGCACGTGGTCGAACGACACGCCGGGCTGGGGGTCGAGGTCGATCCGCAGCTCGTCGGCGATCTCTGGATTCGCCGCCGGATACGGCCACGGGTGGAAGGGGATGGTGCCCATGTTGACCGCCCAAGCAACGTGAGCGATATCGGCGACGACCATGGCGTTCGAGGTCGTGCCGTTCGGGGTCGAAACTTCGGTCGTGGTGAGCCAGTCGGGAGCGCCCTTGGGCGTGCGTTTCTGGAAGAACGACTTGCCGCTCGCCCCGTCGGGGAATCGCTGGAGCAGCACGGGCCGTCCGCCGTTGGCGTTCATGAACCCTTCGCTCACCGTCAGGTAGAAGTTGACGAGATCGAGTTTGGTTTCGCCGCGCTTGGTGAAGAACACCTTGTCGGGGCTCGACACGCGAACTTCGTGGCCCGCAATCTCTAACGTCCGGAACTCTTTGGGTGCCACGTGCCCAGCATACGCGCGTCGATTCGGTCGAGGCTCGACAAGTTGCGTATCGCTACATCGGTATATTTCGATGTGTTTGGATAAACTTGCGACTGAATGGCGTGTCAATTCTTACAACCTGTCCGCTTCGCATTGCGCAAGATCCGGATAGGGTTTCATCACTCTTCGTGTTGATTCCCCGTAGACCGACCCCCACACCCCCCTCAAAGGATCGTCCAATCATGGCGTCACGGAATGTTCTTCGTCTTCCCCTTGTGCTTGTGCTCGCGCTCACGCTCGTGGCCGCACTGCTCGCACCGGGCCTCTCCGCACCAGTCGATGCGCAGCGCAAGACGACCGTTGTTTCGAAGGTGACGGTCGCCACCCAGCGTCACGGCGGACAGGTAACCTTGGCCGCCGGCCTCGGTGGCAGCTCGGCAACCAACCTTCCGGCCAACCAAAAGAAATTCACCTTCCAGGTCAAGTCCAAGAAGGTCGACAAGGTCGACAAGATCGCCGTTGCGTACTCCTGCTACAACTCCTCGGGCAACCTCACCGCCCAGAAGTTCAAAGAACTTCGCCCGGTCGACGGCATCAACTTGCCGGCCAAGCTGTCGTTGTCGCTGAAGTCTCCGTCGGAGACCTGCTACATCACGGGCTCGATCGATGCTCCGTGGACCGGCCAGGACCGCGACAAGCTCACACTGACCCTCAAGACTCGCTAGCTCCCCACCCGCCAGTCGAGCCACGAACCGTGGCCGTGGGTCCAGCCCAATGCCTCTCGGGTAGCTGAGCCTGCGCCGTCAGCGGTAACCAGCGCGACCAAACTCGCTTCGGTGTTGAGGTCGGGCGGGTCACCCGCGTCGATGTCCTCAACCACACCGGCCATCTCCATCGAGAGCCAGGCGACGGGCCGGTTGGCATTCACGATGGCGTCGTTGAACGCAGCCCGTAGCTCGGGCGGGAAGTAGAAAACGACCCAGCTGGTTACCACCACCGGCATCATGTCGGTGGGTGCGTCGCGTAACGCGGCGCTGAGTCCATCGAGGGCCTCGGCGGTTACCAGTTCGGGCCGGTGGTGGTTGAACAAGTCGATCGCCGCCGACAACCGAACGAGCCGGTCGCGATGGTCTGGCCACACCAACGCCCGCAACCAGCGAGCCTGGTCGGGGTCCGAAACATCGATCGGGCTGCGGTCAAAGCCTCGGCGCCACCCAATCGACAGTCCGTCGAGCGCGGGCGCTGGGCCGATCAGTTCGGCATCGACTTGTACCGGCGAGTCAGGCGGCCCGACGCTTGCCGATCCGTAATCGATATGGAGATGGTCGACCAGCAGGTTGAGTCCGGCGCTGCTGCCGGCGTCGATCAACGCCACGGGGGTATTGTGGCGCTGGGCGACAAGGGTAAGGCTGGGCACGATCGCCGACGCCCGACGCACCTCGTTGGTCTGCACCTTGCGGGTCGCCATGAGCTCGAGGATCTGGTCGCGGTGGGTCAGCACCAGATTGCGAAACGGTTCGGCCGGGTCGGCGTCGGACTCGCCCCGGTAGATGGCGGCCAACGGATGGTCGGGTAGGTCGGCGAGCAGGAACTGCGCTGCCGCATGGAGATTGTTTGGCATGCGGGCGTTCTCGTCGGCCGAGGCGACGAGTTTGAGTAGCTCGGGGTCCTCGGCGGTCGCCCGGGTGACCCGGTCATAGAGCGGGGCATAACTGCCGAGCGAAACGTCGGCAAAGTACCGCCAAACGTCGGCGAGTTCAGATGTCATTGCTCACCTCCGATCGTGAGGTCGCCAACGGTGGCTCGAAACACGGTGCCAACCCCGACGAGTTCGTAGGGCGCGTGGGTTGCTGGGACGAAGGCAACCTCACCTTGGGCTAACTCGATGCTGGCGTCGGCGGTCTGTACCGTCGCCGACCCCTGCGACACGATCACGATGTCGGCACTGGTTGAGGTAATCGTTTGCGGTGCGGCGTCGCGGATCTCGTGGCGGCTGAGCGCGAACTCTGGCACCGCAGCCTCAAAGGTGTAGGCCGAACCATTCGCTCGTTGCACCGGCGGGTCAATCGGCGTGCAATCGACCACCGACAAGAGTTCGTCGACATCGATGTGCTTGGGGGTAAGGCCACCGCGCACCACATTGTCGCTGTTCGCCATGAGTTCCATACCCGTGCCGCTCAGGTACGCGTGCAGGTTGCCAGCCTCGAGGAACACGGCATCGCCCGGTTCCAGCACGACGTGGTTCAACAACAGCGCCACGACCACGCCGATGTCGCCGGGGAAGAACCCTTCGATCTTTGGTGTCCACGTCAGGTCAGGCTCGAACTCGTGGTCGTGGGTGGTGGCCGCGGCGGTCACGACTTCGGCTACGAGGGCCTGGGCCTCGGGTTCGGTGAGTTGCAACAACCAGGCCAGCGTGGCGGCGAGCACCTCGGCATCGGAGCCGTCGGCGGCCAATTTGGCTCGTAGCTGACTCACCGGGTCGCCCTCCAGCAGCGAGAACAGTCGCCGGGTCGCGCCGAGTGGCCGGAACCCGCACTTGGCCACAAACGGGGTGATGGCGCAGATGATTTCGGGCTTGTGATTGGCATCGCGATAGGTGCGGTCCGGTGCTCCGACATCGATTCCGGCCTCGTTCTCTCGTACGAACCCGGCCGCTGCTTGGCTCAGCGACGGATGCGCCTGGATCGACAACGGTTGGCCAGCCGACAACACCTTAAAGAGGTAGGGGAGTTGGCCGAATCTTTCGGCGACGTCGGGGCCCAAGATCGAGGCTGGGTCGGCGGCGATGGCGTCGGTGAGGGTTTGGCCATCGGACAGCAGGCTGGGGGCCTTGGGGTGAGCGCCCATCCACAGCTCGGCCTGGGGCACACCTGATGGTTCGACGCCGAGCAGTTCGGGAATAGCCGTGAGATCGCCCCACGCGTAGTCCTGCACAACACAATCCAGCTTGTCCATGAACCCAGTGTGCACCACGGATTCGTCGGCGGGAACTCCGAACTGGCGTAGGAGTAGACGCTGGGGTCTGAGATGATGGGTCTATGGCCCAGACATCGCTCGAGTCGCTCATCTTCGACAACCGGTTCACCAACTCGCTCCCCGCCGACCCCAACGACGCCGTCGTGCCACGCCAAGTGCACGGCGCCGCCTTCTCGCGGGTGAAGCCCAAGGCGACTTCGAGTCCGAGCGTGGTCGCCACATCGCAAGAAGTACTGGACCTTCTCGGCATCGATGCGGCCGATGCGGCGTCGGATCGCTTTGCCAAGGTTTTCTCCGGCAACGAGTTGCTCGATGGCATGGATCCGTTCGCCATGGCCTACGCCGGCCACCAGTTCGGCAACTTCGCCGGCCAACTCGGCGACGGCCGAGCCATTGGCTTGGGCGAAGTGAAACTGGCCGATGGGTCCCACCAGATGCTCCAACTCAAAGGTGCTGGCCCGACCCCGTATTCGCGTCGCGCCGATGGGTTGGCCGTTTTGCGATCGTCGATTCGAGAGTTCCTGTGCAGCGAGGCGATGTATCACCTCGGCGTACCAACCACCCGAGCGCTGAGCTTGATCCGAACCGGCGACGAAGTCATGCGCGACATGTTGTACGACGGTCACCCCGCGCTGGAGCCGGGCGCGGTGGTATGCCGGGTCGCCCCAACCTTTATCCGGTTCGGCAACTTCGAGCTGTTCTCGTCGCGGGGCGAACTCGACGAACTGCGAGCCCTCACCGCCTTTACGATCACCACCGAGTTCCCCGATATCGCGGCTGCTCACGACGACCCAACGTCGCCCGAGGCGGTCGCGGCGTTCTTCGCTGAGGTGTGCCGCCGGACCGCAACGATGGTGGTCCATTGGATGCGGGTCGGGTTCGTGCACGGCGTGATGAACACCGACAACATGTCGATTCTCGGGCTCACTATCGACTACGGCCCGTACGGCTGGCTCGAAGACTTCGACCCCGGCTGGACGCCGAACACCACCGACGCATCGCACAAGCGGTACCGCTACGGCACCCAACCCCAGATCGCTCAGTGGAACCTCGTGCAGCTGGCCAACGCTCTGTATCCGATGGTCGATGCCGTCGAACCGCTCCAAGATGCGCTCGAGGCGTACGCCGAAACCTTCGAACCCGAGTGGGCGGCGATGATGGCTGGCAAGCTCGGCCTCCGGGCCTGGATTGCCGAGACCGACGACCAGCTGGCAAGCGACCTCTTCGCCATGTTGGCGCTCACCGAAACCGATATGACGATCTTCTATCGACGGCTGGCCGATGTATCGGTGGCCGCCGATGTCGACCGTTCGTTGGCGATCGATACCGAGCTCGCCGATGCGTTCTACCTCCCCGACGAGCTCACCGACGAGGTGCGGGGCAAGATCACCGACTGGCTCGACGCCTATTGCGCCCGAGTGCGAGCCGACGGCACGAGCGATGCCGACCGGCGAACCGCGATGAATCTGGTGAACCCAAAGTTCGTGCTGCGGAATTACCTAGCCCAAGTGGCGATCGATAAGGCCGAAGCGGGCGACGATTCGCTGGTGGTCGAGCTGCTCGAGGTCATGCGGTCGCCGTACGACGAACAACCGGGTAACGAGTACTTCGCCGAGCGACGCCCCGAATGGGCCCGCACCAAGGTCGGCTGCTCGATGCTGAGCTGCTCGTCGTAGCCATCGTCGGTTTCTGATCGCGTTTGACCCGCTCTGACGCGAAAATTTCGGGGTGGGTTAGGCCTTTTTGACCTTGGCTACGTCGTCGGCGTGGAACCAGACCTTTTCGCCCATCTGGTAGGCGGGGAGGCGGCCTTGGTTGACATGGGTGATGACGTCGCGGATCGAACAGCTCAGCCGTTCGGCGACCGCCTCGATATCGAGCTCGTCGAAATCGGCGTCGTCGAGCACAACGTTTGCATCGGGTTCATCATCAGACACAGGTGCCCATCGGCGCGGGTAACGGTCCGATTTAGGCTTTCACCCTGCTGGCTTTGGTTACGAGACGGCTCGGGTCTTGCGGAGCACGGGGTCGGCGAGACCCAGCAAACTGTCGGCCGCCTTAAGAACCTTGCCCGAGGCGCCCGGTGACTCGCTGTCGACCAGGTTGCCCATCACCTGAAGAGTGATCTTGGCGATGGCGTCGGTGCCCACGGCCATACGGAGCCCGGTACGAAGAATCCACGGATGGCCGATCAAAAACGAGAAGCGGCGGCCGGTGCGCAAGAAGCTATCGAATCGTTCGCCCACCAGTTGGTCGTAGCGCTGCGGTGCCGTCGCCGGGTTTTCCAAGTGCAGATCCGACGCAAGCATTCCCGACTCGAGGCCGTAGTCGATACCCTCGCCGTTCATCGGGTTCACCAAACCAGCGGCGTCGCCGATCGCAACCCAGCCGTCGCCGTGGCGTTTCTGGGCGCTCATCGGGAGGCGCCAGGCTCGTGGTCGTTCGAGGTTCGGGCCGAGTTCCCAATCGTCTTGGACGAGGTCGCGGTAGGAGTCGAGTAGTTTGTTGAGGTTGAGCTTCTTGAAGCCCTTCATGGTCGACAACGCACCGACCCCGATGTTGACCGTTCCGTCGCCGGCCGGGAACATCCAGCCGTATCCGGGAACCGGCGTGCCGTCCTCGTCGGTGAGGGTGAGACACGCCTCGAGGTGTTTGTCGGCGTGGCGAGGCGTTTCGGCGTAGGTCCGGATCGCCAGCCCAAACGGTTCGTCGACCACCCGCTCGGCGCCCAACATGCGGGCGACGGTGCCGGGCGCTCCCGTCGCGGCGATCACCAGATCGGCACCGATTTTCCGGCCCCCGGCCTCGACGCCGGTAACCCGGGTCCCGTCGAGGGTCGGCGTGGCTTCGGTTTCAAAGATCACCTTGGCCCCGGCTTCTAGGGCGGCATCGATGAGGTGGGCGTCGAGTTTGCGGCGAGGCCACACCGCCCCGTGGGCGGGGAACCTTGAGGTCGCGGGCCACAGGAGTTCGCGGGTGGTGTCGTTGGCGATCATGCGGAGCCCATCGATGTGATGCGAGCCGGCCATGTCGATGCCGAGGTCGTTCAGGGCACCAACCGCCCTCGGGGTGAGTCCGTCGCCGCAGACCTTGTCGCGGCCATAAGGTGCTTTGTCGAACACCACGACCTTGGCGCCACCTCGGGCAGCTTGAATAGCGGCGGCCGCTCCGGCTGGTCCTGCTCCGATTACGGCGATGTCGTAGTGGTCCACATCTCTATGTTGCCCGGTGGAGGCTCGAATCCCACGGTCGTAGAACGGGTGCTCAACGTGGCATGCGCCACCGGTTCTTGCAGGCGACGGGTGGCGCTCCACAAGAACCGGTGAACATCATGGGTGGTCGTTGCGCTAGCTGGCCGATGGTGCCGGCTCGGGTGTCGGCTCGTCGATGATCGGCCGGTGACTGTCGCCCCGGCGACGCAACATCTTGAAGGCGCCGAAGGCGAGCAGCGGAACCCAGAAGAAGGGCAGGAGTAGCCCGCTGAGATACACGATCACGCCGATGATCGACTGGAAGAATCCCCAGCCGGTTCCCAGGGCGTCGCCGAACCCGGGGAGCGCATCGTTTTGGCGAACGCCGAGCGAACCCTCGCCCCGGGTGCCGACCCGAGGTTCGCCAATGTCGGCGCCGTCGGCATCGACCACGGCGGCCGAAACTCCGGTCTGCAACGCAGTGCTGAACGCCTTGGCCTTGGCCGGGAAGTAGACCTCGACCTTGTCGCCCGGGGCCAGAACTGCCCCCAGGTCGTCGCTGCTGAAGACATCCTCGGTGTCGATGTCGAAGCCTTCGTCGCGAATCGAGATATCGGTCAGGTGCGTGTCGCCGCGGTTGATGATCGCCAGACACACGGTGAACTCATCGCCTTCGTCGACGGTTATCGCCCGGTCGCCCTGGCAGCCAACGCCGTCGTCGAGTCCTTCGTAGGCGGTCTGGATGACCTCAAGGGCCGGGCCCGGGATGCGTTCGGTGAGGTGCACGGTGATCGTCGCCAGGTCGACGCGATCCTTGACGGTGCGAAGCTGACCACGGAGCCGTTCGAGTACGGTCTCGCGCTCGAGCAACTGTGCTTCGAGGCGGGCAACGTCTTCGAGTCCGGTCGCCCCTTTGAGGAACTCCCGCAGCCGCTCGACACTCGCCTCGGCGGTGATGATCTGGCTCTGCAGATCGACGACGCGACCGGTGACATCTTCCGAAGAAATCTGCTGGTCGCGTAGTTCGCCGATTCCGCCGAGTCGAGAAACCGCTTCTTGGAAGTCGGCCGGACGGACCCGGAAGGTCAGGGTGGTGGTGGCCTGGCCGGTGGTGGAAGTCTGTTGCCCAAACAACAGGCCACCGAGTGCCGAGATCTCATTCATGGCCTCGTTGGCTGCCTGGCCAACGTCGTCGACCTCGACCGCGATCTGAGCGGTGAAGATGATGTCGCGGCCGATATCGACCGGTTGCAACGCACCGACGTTTTCGCCGCTCGCCGATCCGCCGGTGCCAAGCCTGGTCACCTCAGAGTCATCGGCTGCGTTGTCTTCCGCTTCTTCGATGGCGTCTTCTTGCTCCATGGCCTCCTCACCGCCGTCGTCATCGCCGCTGACCTGGTCGAGTGCGACCGCAGCTGGGGCGCTACCTGCATCGCCACTATCGCCAGCGGCGTCCGAAGCGGTGTCGGCCCCGATCTCGGCAAACGAGTCCGAGTCGCTGAGGCCACAGGCCGCCAAAACCAGCCCGAACACCGCCACGAGGGCCGCCAACTGCAATCGCCGTCGCGACCGGTTGGGTTTGGTCAGTATTTTCTCGACATCTGAAGTGGTCGCCATTGGTTTCCCCGTTTGTTTGGCCCCGGCATCGTGCCGGGGCGTGGTGTGTTGGGGGTAGGACGGGCTAACCAGGGGCTGGAGTTCCCAGGAAAATGCGTCAATTCGATGACAAAGATGACTTTTCCGGTGGTTACGCGGCGGTGCAGTGCTGCTCGACGTGCTGCTCGACAGGCGGTTCGATCGGCGAACCCGCCTCGGTCGACGTGGCGCGAGCGGACTGGCGGATCCGGGCCAACAGCTCGTCGGCGTTGGGGCGGTTGGCCAGCTTGGACAGCTCCGAGTTGACGTACCAGTCGAGCGATTGGCCAGCGACGTTGGCTCGCTCGAGTAACCGTTCGACCACTGCGTCGGGCAGATCGAGGCGGATATCGCCCGAGCGAGCCCGGCGCATCGCGGTCAGGTTCGAGACCTCGCTCGGGAAGTCGGTGTCGGTGGGGTCGGCTGGTGGAGGGGAAAGAAGTTCGATTCGCATACCGACATCATGGCGAGGGGGTATGACAGTGGGCGTTGGGGCTCCTAGCCCAAGACGTACCCGCTCCATTTGCCCGACAGCTGGTCGCGCAATGCCGGGTTGTTCAGCGCATCGGGGCCGGTGGCGGCGATCGGTTCGTCGAGGGCGCCGGCAAACCGGTCGAGGACCTCGTCGACCTCGAGGCCGCCGTCGGGTGACTCGAAGCGGGCTCGGTCGGCGTCGGTGGCGTACACCTTGGCCTTCCACGACAACGACAACCGGATCTCGTGTTCGGCGAAGTCGGCGATCGATTCGCCGTCTTCGAGGACCACCCACCGGTCGTCGACATAGTCGAGCGTGGTGTCGATGGTCATGGCTTCGATCTTGGGCGCGTCCTTGGCGCCGGTGCGCTCGACCTTGTGATGCATGAAGTCGTTGTCACCAACCACCGCGGTGTTCCACATCGCCTCGTGGCGGATGCTGCCGGCATCGCGGCCGGTCGGCCAGTAGCGGAAGAACCCTCGCTCGCCCTGGTAGAACCACGACACTGCGGTGATGATGGTGATGCGTTCGGCTTCGAACAGGCGCGAGGTGCTCATCGCCTGCAGTAACCACCCCGGGGCGTTGGAGCGGTCGATGCCGTGAAACTCGGCGATGTCGGTGTGGGAGAAGGGTTGGCCTCCCGACGGTGCGGTCAGGTTCACAAAAACCTGTTGGGGGACCACCACCTCGCTTTGGCACAACGCTTTGGCGTTGTCGACAAAGGCGGGCAGGGTTAACAGGTCGGCCGCATCAGCCAGGTGCACCTCACCTTTGGTTGCCCAGTCGCCGCGAAACACCGGGCCGATGATGCCCTTGGGCACCTCAACCTTGCGTTTGGACCTGCCCGACCCGGCGTCGCCCGCCGCCGCGCCATCGATGAGGTAACGGCCGGGTTGGAAGTACGGGCCGTTGTTGCGGGCGAGTTCGCGGATGCGGTCCGGTTGGTCGAGCAGGTGGTCGACCAAGATCGGTGGCAGGCACCCGGTGGCGGGTCGCTCGGCAGTAATCGTCATGTCCGGACTGTATCGGCGGACGAAATAGGAGGCGAAAAAGGCCGATGGTTATCGTGCCTGCGCCGACCCGCAGTTGCTAGCGGCCGAATAGGAGCCACCTGAATACTGCCCGGCGACCGAAACCCTGGCCGTGGTGCCTGGCGCCAGATTGAAGTCGGCCGAGGTGCCGGTGACGTTTCCGTACCGGGGGGCCTGACCGTCGACCCGAACCTCGTACACGTAGCTGCGGGCGTTATCGATGCTGGCCCACTGGATACGAATTCCGCCGGGCTGCCCCTGTACCGAGCATGAGGCGGCGGCCGAGGTCACCCGACCGCAGTAGGCGGCCTGACTATAGGTGCCGTTCCAGAACTTGGCCGACAGGTGAATGTACGCGTCGGAACCGGGTGCGAGTGGCACTTGGGAGTATCCAAAGACCTCACCGTAG
>CALHTF010000004.1 GCA_938038815.1 uncultured Acidimicrobiales bacterium
CCGAAGTGCGGGCTGTTGCGCAACCGCTGGAACGCGGCGACCGAGTTCGACGACGAGTCCCAGCGTCGTTCACAAAAGCCCGAACGGGGGCTTTGGTGGAACCACAACACCGCCCGGATGGCGGGCATGTTGTTGGCCAAGGTGTTGCCCATCGCATCGATCCACCGAGCCTTCGCGTTGGGATCGCCAGGGAGTTCGTTGGTTGCGGTCTCGCCGATCATGAGCGGCTTGCTCGGGTGCTTGGCCTGGGCCCATTGGTAGAACGGCCGAGCCTGTTCTTCGAAGCTCTTCCAGGGAGCGTTGTTATGGCATCCCAACCAGTTGTAAGGGTTGTACGAAATCCAGTCGATAATGTCGTCGCCCGGGTACATGGCCTCGACCCGGTCAAACCCGCCGGTCGAGTGGCCCATGTAGTTGATGAACCACACCAGCGAGTCGCCGGCGATTGGTTCCATCACCGAATGGGCGTGGCGGTACATGGCGGCGTAGTCGGCGTCGCTGCCGTAGGAGCGGTCGTTCTCGGGTTCGTGGTGCAGTCCAAAGATCACCTTGGTACCGCTATCGCGGATCTGGCGGGCGACTCGGCGAAGTTGGTCATCGTGATCGCCCCGGGTGACCTGTCGCCACTGGGAGATATCGGTGCGTTGGGTGGTGACCTTCCATGAATACACCAGCGTGTGACCGCTGTTGATCAAGTTACGTTCGTTGTTGTTGAAGAAGTTGGCCGAGGGGCCCACCTTGTAGATCCGTACCATGTCGAGTTTCGAGCCGAGCTTTTGTTCTTGGATCGACAGGTCGAGTCCGTCGACGCGTCGGTCGTTCGACCCAAGCCAGGCCCCACAGGAGGGGACCAGCAGTGCGTTGGCGGTCCGGGGACCACAGTTCGCGGCGTCGGCCGGCGGTGCCGGAATCAGGACAAACAGTGAAGCGACGAGCGAGATCAGTACGCTTGCCAGACCTAGTGCGAAGCCGCGCCGATCTGTCGGCCGGGTTCCGCGGCGAGAGCGGTGGGGGTGGAACATGTTGGGAGGATCCTCGTTAGACGACTTCGAGGGATTCTATTGCGTATCGTGTCATTTGACCACATCGGACCACTTGTGACACCTGAACGATACTTCAGAGCATTTGTCTTGTTATTTCGCCCAAGGGGCTGGTTCTTTGGCCAAGAAGGCCGCCATACCGCTCGCCGCCTCCTCACCGGAAAACAACGCGGTCGACAGTTCAGATGTCCATTTGAACGCCGCCGAACGATCCAATTGGGGGACCTGGCTGAGCAGTTCTTTGCATGCCGCGAGCGCGGCCGGGCCACCGGCGCGCAGATCATCGACGATCTCGTCGATGGCGGTGTCGAGGGTCTCGGTGTCGACCGCGTAGTTGATGAGGCGAACGTCGGCCGCTCGGGTGGCCGAGATCCGGTTCGCCCGTAGAAAGAGTTCGCGTGCGTCGGTCGGCGACAGTTTGGGCAAGCACACGACCGAGATCATCGCCGGCGCTACGCCGATACGAGCTTCGGTGAACCCAAACTTTGCCGTATCGACTGCGACCGAGATATCGCATGCCGCGGCGAGGCCCACGCCACCGCCCGAGCAGTGGCCGGCGATCCGCCCGACCACCGGTTTTGGGGAGTCGAGAATTTGAACCAGTAACTCGGCGAACCCGTCGCTCTGGTTGGCGGTGCGAGCTTCCCGGTTCGATTCCCGAAGGTCGGCCCCGGCGCAAAACACCCGCCCCGCGTTGGTGAGCACGATAACTCGCACGTCCGAGTCGGCGATCGCCTGGGCGAGGTGTGCGGTGAGCGACTCGACCAGAGCGCCCGAGAGCGCGTTTCGATTGTCGGGCTGGTTGAGCGTGATGGTCGCCACACCGTTGGTCTGGCTGTACAGGGTGGCGGTCACGAGAGCTCCGGTTCGTTACTTGGCGCGGGGAGCGGTGGGGGTGAAGCTTGCCGGGAGGTGCTTCACGCCGTGGATGAAGTTCGACTGCAACAGGTCGGGTGCTCCGGTGGCCTCGATGTCGGGCAACCGGTCGAACAGTTCGCCGAACATGACCAGGATCTCGCGTCGGGCGAGGTGAGCGCCCAAACAGAAGTGGGGGCCCGGCCCGCCGAAACCGATGTGGCGGTTGGGGTCGCGCTGCACGTTGAAGGTGTGCGGATCCTCGAAATGGTCGGGGTCGCGGTTGGCGGCCAGATAGAACATGGCCAACTTGTCGCCGGCAGCGATCGATTGCCCGCCGAGCTCGGTGTCGGCCAACGCCGTGCGACGCATGTAGGTAACCGGCGACGCGAGTCGCACGATCTCTTCGACCGCCTTCGGGCCAACCCCTTCGAAGTCGCCTTGCCAAATCGCTCGTTGGTCGGGGTTCTGCGACAAGTAGTGCAGGCCCCAACCAATGGCGTTGCGGGTGGTTTCGTTTCCGGCCACCACCAACAAGATGAAGAAGCTGGCGATGTCGCCGTAGCTGAGCTTTTCACCTTCGATTTCGGCGTTCACCAGAATCGAGGTGAGGTCGTCTTCGGTCGACCCTTCCTTCGACGCTGCCACCTCTTGCATCAGTTCGGCCAAGGCCCCGCCGGCACCCAGCAGGGCACTGAGCACATCGGCGCCCTCTTCGACGTACTCGGGGTCGCCGGCGCCCAAGATGATGTTGGTCTGGTCGAACACAAAGTCGAGTTGGGAGTCAGGGATGCCCATCAGATCGCACACGATCTTGAGCGGAAGTCGGGCGGCGACATCGACGATGAAGTCGACCTCGCCCTTCTCACAGATCTCGTCGACGATCATGGCGGCCTGTTCGCGCACGCCCTCTTCGAGCTGCCCCAAGATGCGCGGCGTAAAGCCTCGCGACACCAACTTACGCAACCGAGTGTGGCGAGGGTCGTCCATGGCGATCATCGAGCCGAAGAACTCGTTGAATTCAGGCGGACTGTCGAGCACGGTGATGCCAGCGGCCGATGAATAGATTTCCGGCGTCTTCGACATCTCGAGGATCTGGTCGTACTTGGTGACCACCCAGGCCCCCGGGCACGCGATACCGAGCACCGACACATCGTGTTCAGCCTTAAAGATCGGCGAGGTTTCGAGATAACCTGCAAGGTCGGCATCGATGTCGGCCTCGGTTCGGGTCCAGAAGTGAGCCATGAGCGGGTTGTGGACATCGACCCCTTCGGAGGCTGGGAAAAGGCTGGTATCGGTCATGAGGTACTTCTCTTTCGTCGACGGCGTATCGCCGGGCGTCGCAGATCAGGCTTGAGCTTTTGAGAGCTTAGGTTCAACCAGACCGCATCGACGACGATCGGCGAAAATCCGTCGAAAACTCCGAAAATTCTGTGCCGGTAGGGAACTTTTGGTTGCCGCCGTAACGTCGTACTGGCATGGATACAACAACCCAGCTCCACCCCATCCAACCCCTACCCACGCTCCGCCGCATGATCGCCGCCCTTGGCGTAAGTGCGCTGTTGTTCACCGCCTGCGGAAGCGATGAGGTCCCTGTCACCACCGGCAGCGACACCGAAGAATCGTCGTCGGTCGAGGGCGCCGACGGCGAACCAATCGACGGCGAAACCTTGGCCGACAAGGCCGACGAACTCACCCAACCGGTGGCCATTGAAGAGGAAGGAACCGACATGGCCGATGACCTAACCGCGGAAGGCTCATTCTCCGACGCCGTCTCGGGCGACGTCGATCGCTCCGAGATTCTCGACCCCAGGAAGTGGGAGATCGAGAACGCGGCCGCCGACCCGTCCAACGACAACGTGCTCGTGGTGACCTACACCGCGGGCCACCCACCGTGCGCCCAAGCGTTTGCCGAAGTTGCTGAAAGCGACGACGCGGTGAAGGTCACGCTGCAGGTCGGACTGCACCCGAACGTTGCGGCGATGACCTGTCCGGCCGCCGAGATGCAGGACACGATCGAGGTTTCGCTGAACGCTCCGCTCGGCGACCGAACGATCGAGCTCGACCAGCCTTAAGCGCTCGTGCCGAGGGCGTTGCGCCACTCGGCAACATTGGACGGGTCCGAACCCGGACGCAAAAGAACTACGAGGTCACCCTGAAGGTGAGCGGCCGCAAGCTCGGCACTCACCGGGGTGGCCTCGAAGCGTTTTCCGACCAGTTGCATCACGGTGTCACCCACGATTCCCTTGGCCCGGATAACCGCCGCCGGCGCGCTAGCGAGCCACTGCGAAACGGTTTCGGCGGAGTGCTGTCGTACGTCGACCACGAACGCCTCGTGGTCGGGGTGGTTCGGTTCCTCGCTCGGCGGCCCACTAGGCGTGTGGCTGGTCGGCACCTCCGGTTCGAGCAGCACATCGAGGTCGAAGGGCGCCAGAAAGACCGGGGCATTGGTGGCGGTGGCGATAACGCGAAGCGCGTCGTGTGCTCGATCACCGGCCAGTTCTTGTTTGGTACCGATCACCAGGTCGGCGTTTGTGAGCTGGTTGCGAATGGTTTCGCCTACGTACTTGTCGCCCAACTGGCGGACCAACTGATCGAGGTCGGCCACCGTGACCACCGCTCGCAGCTCAAAACCGGGGGAGTGGCCCCACTGGGCCGACTTCCACGGGTCGCCGACCCCACTCACCTCGACCACCACATGGTCGATCGGTGGGGTGCGGTCGCGGATTGTGTCGAGGGCGACCGCAAACCCTTGGGCGAGCGAACAACACACGCACCCGTTTTCGAGGGCGATGGTGTCGCCGTCGTGCGAGGCGATCATCGCTGCGTCGATGTTGACCTCGCCAAAGTCGTTGACCAGTACGGCGTAGCGCCGCCCCGACGTGGTGGCCAGTAGCTGGTTGACCAACGTGGTCTTGCCGGCACCGAGGTACCCACCGATCGAGGTGAACCCGATCGGGCTCACGACGTGCTGCCCGGCTGGGCAACACCGCCCAGCACCGTGCCCCAGACCGGAATCGATTTGAGCTCGGTTGGGTCGGTCTCGAACGGGTCGGCGCCAAGCACGGCGAAGTCGGCGCGTTTGCCCGGTTCGATCGTGCCAATCTCATCGTCCATCTTGAGCTGGTACGCCGCTCCGAGGGTGACCGCCAACAATGCTTCGGCAACCGAGATTCGTTCGTCGGGTCCGAGCACCACACCCGAGGCGGTAAGTCGATTCACCGCACACCAGGCAACGTGCAGCGACCCGAGCGGTGTCACTGCCGCGTCGGAGTGCATCGACAACGCGACACCAATACGAAGAGCGGTCGCTGCGGCGTTCATGCGGGCGGCACGGTGCGGGCCAACCGTCGTGCTCGCGTGTTGGTCGCCCCAGAAGAACGTGTGGTTGGCAAAGATGTTGGCGCAGAGTCCGAGGTTGCGCATCCGGCGGTACTGGCCAGCGGTGGTCATCTGGCAATGCTGGATCGTGTGGCGGTGATCGGGTCGCGGGTTTTCGGTGAGCACTCGTTCCATCACATCGAGAAACAGATCGACCGCTTCATCGCCGTTGCAGTGAGCGTGCACAACCACCCCGGCCTTATGAAAGGTCGAGAGGTGTTCGTAGACCTGCTCGGGGGCTAGCAGCCAGATCCCGTTGTCGCCGGTGTGGTGATACCCAGGCCACCGCAGCCGGGCGGTAAAGCCTTGGATCGACCCGTCGAGCAGAATCTTTACGTGGCCAAAACGCAGCTTGTCGGTGCTTCGTTCGGTCAACCCTTTGATGAGCGTGACCTGGTCGAGATCGGGGTTGGGAAGGCCAAAGCCCGGGTTGTGAAACACCGACACTCGGGCCGGGAATGGTTGCTCAGGGTCCTCGACCACCCGCTCCCATCGCTCGACCACCTTTGGGTTGGCCAAGGCACTGGTACCGAGGTCGGTCAGGGTCGTGATGCCGGCGTTGCGAGCCATGGCCCCGAATCGTCGGTATCCCTCTTCGCCGGTCACGCCGACCATCAGAGTGCGGAATGCGCCGGCCGCGAGCGCCATGGCGGGCGGCTCCTGGAGTTCGCCGACCGGCTGACCAGAGCCGTCGACGGGAACCCCCTCCATCTTGGTGTCGGGTCCGATGTTTTCGCGCTCCATGAGCGCGGTGTTTACGGTCGCCACATGGATGCTTGCGTGCATCACAAAAACCGGACGGGTTGCCGACACGGCATCGAGATGATGGGCGACGAGCCGCTCACCATCGAAGTAGATGGGGTCCATCCCCCAAGCCAAAAGCGTCTCGGACGGATCGTCGAGTTGGGCCTCTGCCTCGCGGAGCCGTTCGACGACCTCGCCGATGTTCTTGCAGCCGGCCCATCGCTTGCCGTCGGGGGCAATCCGGTCGAAGTATCCGCAGTAGGTGAATTGCCAGAACCCGCCTTCGAGGCTGTGGGAGTGCGCTTCGACAAAGCCGGGGAGCACGACGTGATCGGCGAAGGTCGAATCGATGGTTCCGCCGTAGGTATCCGCGAGTTCGGCCGCCTCGCCGACGCCCAGGATCCGGCCGTTGGCAACGGCGACGGCCGTGGGGTGAGGTTCGACGAAGGTAGCGAGCGTGTGAACTCGCTTGGCCGAGAAGATCACCGGATCGGTGGGTGGGTTGGTCGACGAGTCCATGGGGCCTCCAGGTGGTGCGCGTGCAGCGCCGACCCTACAACGGTTGGGGTCAACGTCGCATTGCTCCTACGAGGTTGCGAGGTCGACCACCAGCGGCACGTGGTCCGACGGCGGCGACGCGGCGTTGGCCCGAGCGTCGCGGTCGAGCCATACCGCGGTGGCACGTTCGGCAACGTCGGGGCTGGCCAGCGCGTGATCGAGTCGCCAGCCTCGGTCGGTGTCGAAGAAGCCGGCCCGGCGATTCCACCACGAATAGACCCGGTGATCTGGCCCGTACTCGGCGCGCACGATATCGATGAGGCCGGTTTCTTCAAGGGCTCGGAACGCCGCCCGCTCGGGCGGGCTTGTCAGGTTGCGTTTGCGGTACCTGCTCGCCTCCCAGATGTCGATGTCGAGCGGCGCGATGTTGAAGTCGCCGATGAGTAGCACCGGTTCGCCTTCGCCTTGGTCGATTTCGATCCAGGCGGTGAGCAGCCGAAACCACGCCAGCTTGATGGCGTGATGGTCGGTCCCAACCTTGCGGCCGTTGGGCGCATAGATCGTGTGGACTCGAAGGCCATCGATGGTCGCGCTGATCGATCGAGGATCAGCCAACGGGGCGACCGCTCCGGGAATCCCCCGTTGCACATCGTCGAAGCCCAACCGGCTGAGCATGGCGACCCCGCCCTGGCCGCCGGGTCCGATGGCTATGACTTCGTAGCCGCGCTCGACAAAGGGCTTCGTAGGGAAGGCGGCGTCGATGCATTTTGTCTCTTGGAGACACAAAACATCGGGTTCGTGTTGGTCGACCCAGTCGACGACGAGGTCGCGTCGAGCACGAATCGAGTCGACATTCCAGGAGGCCACACGCACGCCCGGAGACTAGCGGTAGGGCTCGTTAGCCCGAGACTCCGACCGGTTCGGCACCGACTGGTTCATGCTCGGGACGATCGACGGGACGCTCGACGACCACATCGAAGTAGAACGAGATGGCGATGGCGGCGATGAACGCTTCGGTCATCTGCTGCAACCAACCGACGAACGAATGGGCGAACTCGGGCATTCCGTTGATTTGCACCATGACCGGAATAGCGATGAGTAGCCCGTACCAGGCGACGTTGACGAGTCGGTTTCGGTACCGGGCGGCCACATCGAAATACAGCGGTATCGCGAGCAGCGCGCCAAACGCTTCGGAGTTTTCCTGGAGCCAGTTGCCTCGGCTCTCGCCCAAGGCTGCATGCACCGATGGCTTGTACGACACGATGATGATTCCGACTACCAGAATGTAGTAACAGAGTCGGAGCACTCGAGAGCGAATGGGAGCACCCCGGCCCCAGGCCGTACTGCTCGGCAGAAAGCCACGAGACCATCCGAGGTAGGCGCTGATGCCAAAAACCGCCACCAATGCCTCTTTGAGCGTCACGACGCTGTTCGGAATCGCCATGGCGAATGCCAGCACAAACGACAGGGCGATCAATGCGCCAAAGAACGCGAGTTGCGGTGCGGAGCTGCGAGGCTGGCGGGCCACGAGTGGGCCACGGTCACCCGGATGCGCATGACGGGCAAACAGTTCCCAGTAGAGCGGAACACCAAACATGATGGCGTAGGCCTCACTTTGGCGACGGAAGAACTTCATGGGGCCCAGACCAAACAGGTCGGCGAGCACACCTTGATGAACGACGAACCCGAACGCGACCACGGCGACGAAATACAGCACCCGGCGGCGCTGAAACTCGAGGTCGGGTAATGGCATGTTCACCCAGGTGGCATCGACAGCTTTTGAGGTCGGCTTAACGACCGACCCGCACGGCTACAAGTGGGCGTACCAGCTGTACCCTCGCTCGCCCCAGTAGTCGTCGGGCAGCTCGTCGGTGAACTGGATCGACCCGATTCCCTTGATGTGTTTGATGCCGTACTTCAGCGGTGTCGCCAAACGCAACGGTGCGCCGTGAGCTTGGTCGAGTCGGCCACCGAGCATGTCGTAAGCGAGCAGCGTTTGGGCGTGGAACATCGACGGCGTGTCGACACTCACGTAGTAGTCGCGGTCGTCCTCGTCCCGATCGACGTACTGGTCGCGGGTGGGGGTGCGCAACGACACGTACGTGAAGTCGTCCTGCTTCACGTCATAGAGCGCCGCAAAGTCAGAGAACAAGGCGCCTCCCCAGGTGGTGATTTGGCTCCACCCTTCGATGCATTTGTGTTCGATGGTCATCTCGTTGCGTTCGAGGGCCAAGATGTCGTCGAGGGTGTGGGTTCCCCACTCTTCACCGTCGGGGCCGAGTACCCGGAGTCGCCACACCGACATATCGATTTCGTTGCGGATGCCGTGGCGGCCGTTGACCCGCAGGATCGACGACTCCGACTTGGGATAGGTCGGCGCAAGATGGTCTTCACGGAACAACTTCGACCAGAGTTCTTCGTTGAACTCGTGACCGTCGCGCAGCACCTGGGGAATGCGGTTGTCGGTCGGTTGGCCCTGCACCCAGCGCCATCCGGCGAACCCGGCGAGCGAAGCCGCACCGCCGAGCAGGAACGACCGTCGGGACCGTCCTTTGAATTGCTCTTCGGTAATGAACTCGGTGTCGGCAAACGATTTTGATGAATCGGGTTTCGATGAATCAGACATGGCTGACCTCTTTGGTGGTTGGGTCCGAATCGAGCGCTTGGTCAGGGTCAACGGGCTCGTCGGAGAGATTGGCAAGTGAGGTAGCAGAGCCGCCTCGGGGTTCGAGTTGGTAACCGGTGACCATCGACCAGAAGTTTCCGAATCCGGCCCGGGCCACCTGGAGAATGTGGATCACGAAGAAGGCCATAAAGCCAATGGTGATCCAGAAGTGAATGAGGCGGGCGGCCTCGTAACCGCCGAACGCTGAAGTGAGCAGACTCAGCTGGGTTGGTTTGTAGATCGCGAATCCGGTCAGCAGCGAGAACAGGCCCGACACCAAGATGATCGAGTAGGTAAGGCGCTGGGCGGCGTTGTAGCTGCCTTCGTGTTCGGGTGCGTTCTTGCGCAGATACAGGTCGTGCAACACCACGCCGATCGAGTCGCGCAGCCAACCTTTGCGCGGCACCAGGTTGCGCCACTCTTTCGTGAACAACGTGTAGAGCGCGTACAACGCCCCGTTGATGGCGAACAACCAGCCGAAGGTGAGGTGAAAAGCCAACCCTCGGGCGAGGCGGCGTTCGAGCCCCAGCGCGTCGTTGACCGAGTCGGGGAACAGGTCGAACCAGTGCCAGGCGCCGATACCGATGCCGATCTGACCTTGCCGGTCGGCCCAGTAAATGCGTAGCCCACTCCAGATCATGATCGTGAGCAACGGGAAGTTGATCCAGTGCATCCAGCGGCTGCCGCGACGGTGCTTGAGTACTGCCCGACGCGAGGTCGAGTCGGCCGCCAGGGCGGCGGGTGCAGCTTCGCGATCGTCCGCGTTGTCGCCAGCCAGAATGTCGGCTTTGGAAGTTTGGGGCGTTTCCATACCTAACTAACGGTAACGATCACCAACGAGTTCCCGGTCGGGCAAAATTCTGCGGCCGACGGACTCACAGGGCAGTATGCGAGACGTGGCAAAACCTCACATTCCCTCGTCGCCCTATGAGATCAGCCCTGCGTGGGTTACCTCGGTCCTTCACGATCAGGGGTCGCTGCCACACGGTCAACGAGTCACTGGACTCGATGTGTCGTCGCTGGGTGGGGGAGTTGGGCTCGCCGGCGAGGTTGTGCGGGTGCATTTGCGGTATCCCGCCGACGCCGAGGACGGTCTACCCAAGTCGGTGGTGGCGAAGTTCCCGAACCCCAACCCCACCGACCGAGCGATCATCGAATCGCAGGGCGTGTACGAGCGCGAAATTCTGTTCTACCGCGACATTGCGCCCCGTTTGCCCTTTGCGGTGCCCACGCTTTTCGGCGCCGCTATGGACGCCGGACCGTCGCATGCCATCGTGAGCCGAGCGGCGGTCGGGATCGACAAACTCCCGGCGCGTGCCCACCTCGCCATCGGCCGCAATCCCGCCAAGTTTCTGCGGCCCACGAAACGCCGGTACGCCTTGCTGATCGAGGACTTGGGCGACGACCGTAAAGTGTTCACGATCGACGATCCGCCGCCGGCCGAAAAGCTCGAACTGGCGTTGACCAAGCTTGCACAACTCCACGCCCACCTGTGGGGGCAAGACGACCTGGCCCAGCACCCAGCGTGCTGGCCAATCGTGAGCGAGACCCCGGTGCTGCAACGCAACGTGTACCTCGAACTCGCCGCCGTGGCCGCCGAGCGGTACCAACTGTTCGACGAGTCGGTGCAGGCGTTGTGCAACGAGGCGGGCGACCGGTTCCCGACCGATGTGGCCCGGCTGAATCGTCCGATCACCTTGACCCATACGGATCCGCGTTCGGACAACTTCTTGTTCGACCGGGCCAGCGACGAGGTCACCATCGTCGATTGGGCTATGCCGGGTTTCGCCGATCCGGGTTACGACGTTGGTTACCTTCTCGCATCGTCGCTCGATGCCTCGTTGGGACGCGAGGTAGCCCGGTCGCTCGTCGAGCACTACCACCGCCAGCTCGAAGGGCTCGGCGTGAGTTATCCGCTCGAAGAGATCTGGCAGTCGGTCGAGGCCGCCGCCCGGGTGGCGGTTGTGCAGCAGACCTTGTCGCTTTCGATGTTTACCGCCAGCAACCTGAGCGATGGCCACCCGACCGACCACTGGCTACCAAGAGCGTTGGCGATACTGCGGTGAAACCTGAGGGAGCCTTCTAGGGCCCGGTGGCGATCGATGTGTCGTAAGCGACACCGCAGCACCTACTCAGCACAAAGAGCGCCTCCCGTGCACACCGGTTTGGGTCTTCGCCAGATGCTCGAAAGAGCAGCCGCACGCCTGAGTGGGCGGTGACTTCGAGCTGAGGTTTACTCAGCGACTGTTCAAATTGCCCGGCATCTTGGGCGGCGCTCAGGAGCCTGATGAGTAGCGCGTGGAGCTTGGCAACGGTATGGCGAGCGGCCTTGCTTTCGCCCGTCACCGCTAAGGCAGTAAGCGCTTGGGTTAGTGTTGGCCAGTCCGCGAGTAGCTTTGCGCAGCGGTGGACATGGCGCACCGTCGCCGACCAGGGGTCGCCTTTGCAGGTATCGGCGAGGTCGAGTTCGGCGGCGTTGTCGAGCCCGGCGATGTAGCCATTCAAGATGTCGCAGACGATGTCGTCGAGTTCTCCGACCGATCGCCGTACAGTGCGGACGCTCAGCTGTGCGGCTTCGGCGACGTTGTAGAGGGTGGTCATGGCGAAGCCGCGGGCCGCGATTTCCCTTAATGCAGCGTCATGAATGGCTGTGCGCGAGTCGACGACGAGCGCCGGGTCGCGGCGTTCTCGGAGGTGATAGCGAGCCTGGTCCGAGATCGACCGTATAAGGTCGCTCACGCTGTCGTCGTCGGTTGAGTCAGCGAGTTTGGAGATCGACGGCAGGACGGTTTGCAGAATGAGTAGGAGCAGCTCGTGCCCATCGACCGAGTCGTCGACGGCGGCTCGCATGGCGGTTCCGTCGACCACGATGCGGAACATGACCGCCGCGAGGTTGTGATCCCATGGCTCGCGGAACTCGAGCCCCCAACTTTCAAAGAGCTGAACGATCAGCGGTTCGTAAACAAGTCGATCTCGTTCATAGAAGTCGGTGATCCGGTTCTGGGCGTAGGGATCAGTCGCTGCCAATGCGGTGACAATTTGTCGGCCGATGCGATCGATGCGTTCACGGTTCCCGATCCTTGGTGGGGTGGCCATGAGGTACATCGTGTGGGCAAGGTCGCCGGTGTTGGTATCGATGAGATGTTCGGCGACATCGATACGCGCCGGGGTTGCTCCGCCGACGCCGAGGAGATCGTCGATAAGCCGGTCGGTGAAGTCGGCCTTTCCGCGAAAGTGGTCGTAGTAACTCCGGCGGCTTCGCCCGGCGGTTCGCGACACCAGCTCGGGGCTCAGACCGCTTTCTAGTACTGCACGGCCCGAGCGGATGAGTGCAACAACGCCGGATCGAATCAACCGTTCTGTTGGTTCACTAATGTCGGCAATTCTCTGTTCTTCCAGCTTAAGGTCTACTGAGTGCTCACTCATTCGACCGGTTTACCGTTGGTGCACGACTTGTGCAAAGTTCCAACAAGTCAGCCGAGGCGCCATCTCACATTTTGTTGCATACTTGGCGAGTGCCGTCGTCCCACGGCACCCACGGTTTCCCCTGGTGTGGAAGGAACCGTAAAAGAAGTTGAAGGCTTTGCCTTCGGCTTGGTGGTTGGCTCGTTCATCCTGGCGGGTGAGCATTTTGGCCAACCACCAAGCACTTCTTGGTGGCGGCCATTGGGGACAGTGGTTGGTCAGAGCTCTTCGAGCCAGGCGTCCGCGCACTTCAGCCGGAACTCCAGTTCGGCGATCGTGGTTTCGCTCACCCGGCCAATCCCGGCCCGTTTGTTGAGTTCGCCGTTGACCTGTTGATGGGTGAGGCCGGTCATCCGGGCGAGTTCGCGCACCCGGTCCATGTTGAAGTCACGCAGCTGCTTCTTATGGGCACGTCGGGTTCGGAGGTCGCCGAGCCCACCCGGCACCGCGGGTTCGGCCACCCCGCGCAGGGGCGGCGGGGGAGGCAGATCGACGGGGTACCCGACCAGGTCGTCGGGGGTCCCCACCAAGTCTTCGGAGGGATCGATCCCGTCCTCGGGAGGAGCGGCGGTGATCACCGTTGAGGACAACGCCGAGAACAACGACATCTGTTCTTCCGCTCGCACCGCGGCGTCGCGGTCATCGAGTTTGCCGACCAAGGCATCCTCGGCGCTGCTTTTGCGCTTTTCGATCGAGTGCCGTCGTTGCTGGGCGATCGCGAGCGCGTGATTGCGCAGCCGAGGATCGTCGGGGATGTACATGTACGCCCGCTGAGTCCGCATGCCGGGGGTCCATCGGGCGATTCGCCCAACCGCCTGACGGAAGAACATCGGGGTGGTCGTCGTGTTGGCGAACACGGCGAGCCGCAGGCGCGGGATATCAACACCCTCAGAGATCATCCGAACCGCCACCACCCAGGGCGTGTCGCTCGAGGCGTAGGACGCAATGAGGTCACTCGCCTTCGGATCGTCGGATAGGGCAACGACCGGGGTGGTGCCGAAGCGGGTCTCGATCATCCGAGCGATATCGCGAGCGTGTTCTTGGTCGGTCGCGATCACCAGCCCGCCTGCGTTGGGATGGACGCGGCGGATTTCGTTCAGACGATTGTTGGCGTGGGTCAGCACCGTGGGTAACCACTGGCCTTCGACGCTCAGCGCGGTGCGGAGCCGGGCACCCCACTCCGACTTGAGCAGTTCGTCGTCGAACCCGGCGCCGATCTCGTCGCCTTGGTTGTTGATCCACTCCATATGTCCGTCGAAGCGCGGGAAGAACACGGGCCGCACGACGCCGCCGTCCTGCAAGGCTTCGCCGAAGCCGTATTCGTAGTTAGCGATCGCATCGCCGTAGTCGCCAAAGCTGTACTCGACAAAGGGGATAGGGGAGTCGTCGGTCCGGAACGGGGTTCCCGATAGCAAGATCCGACAATCGGCAACCTCAAAGGCGTTCGAGACGCCCTCGCCCCAGGTTTTGTCCGACGCAGCGTGGTGGACCTCGTCGAGAATGACCACGCCTTGGTCGCAGAGCTTACGAAGCGCTTGCCACGAACTTGCCGCCTGGCTGTAGGTGACCACGATGCCGTGCATGTCGCCGGGCAGGCCACCATCGTCGGCCTTCCACGCCGGGTCGAGGTGCAAGCCAAACCGCAACGCCGCCTCGGCCCACTGTCGCTTGAGGTGCTGGGTCGGGACGACGATGACGATGGGCAGCGGTTCGCCCCGAAGCCGTTGACGAATCGCGGCAAGAGCAAAGGTGGTCTTGCCCGCGCCAGGGCAGGCGACAGCGAGAAACGAGTCTGGTTCTTGCTTGCCGAACAGCTCGAGGGCCTCGCGCTGCCACGATCGCAAGCTAATACTGCGGGGCATGGAAGCAGCGATGTTAGTGACCTCGCCGACGCGACGGAACCATGGGGGAGTTTCGCAACCGTTCGGTCTGCGGTAAACAGGAAGTACCAGAGGTAAATTCATCGGCGAACGCCCACCACGGAGAACGACGAAGCAATGGCAAGTACCGCAGAACAAATGCTCGAAGATTCAGGCGCAATCCAAGGAAACGTCGACCTTCCTTCGGAATCGGCCTCCCATGAAGAGGAACGGGCGAGCCGCAAACATCGTCTCGCTGGCGCACTTCGGATCTTTGGAAAGCTTGGTTTCGCCGAGGGCGTCGCCGGACACATCACGGTTCGCGACCCCGAGTTCACCGATTCGTTCTGGGTCAACCCCTTTGGACGCTCGTTTCGTTACCTGCTGCCCGATGATCTGATTCGGGTAAGCCACGACGGCGAGGTTGTCGAGGGCGACGGTGCGCTCAACACCGCAGCGTTTGCCATCCATTCGCAAATCCACGAGGCCCGCCCCGATGTCGTGGCCGCCGCGCATTGCCACGCGATCTATGGCAAAACCTTCTCGACCCTCGGACGTCCGATCGACCCGATCTCCCAAGACGCGGCGATGTTCTACAACGATGTTGCGTTGTGCGCCGACGACGGTGGCGCAATCGTGCTTGAGACCTCCGGCGGTAAGGCCATCGCCAACTCGCTGGGCGACAAAAAGGCTGTGCTGCACCAGAACCACGGCGTGATCACGGTTGGTCAATCGGTCGACGAAGCTGCGTGGTGGTTTGTGGCCCTCGAGCGGGCCTGCCAATCCCAACTGATGGCCGAAGCGGCCGGCACACCGATCCACGTATCGCCCGAGTCGGCCCAACTCAGCTACGACGCATCGGGGCACTCACTCGCCGGCTGGTTCCAGTTCCAGCCCCTTTGGGAAGAACTCATGGTCACCGACCCCGACTTCCCGAAAGCGCCCTAAACACCGGCGAAACCCACAATGTGAGACATACCCACCGGTAGATCTCACGAATTGTGGTTTTCTTCGCGACTTTTTGGTCTCGGCATGCGTCCTTTCAGCATGTCCGATGGATCAACCCCCCAACATCAACCCCGCGTGCAACGCTGGGGTCGACGTGAGGTCCGCGGAACGTCAGTCAGTTCCCCCGCTGTACTGACCACGGCAACGACATCGATGCCGGTCGTCACACGTCCAACGGAATCTGGATCCCCGCAGTCCCGCTCCGAATGTGTGGAGCCTGCCCCGGCTAGTGCTGATGTTTCCCCCCGCATCGCAACTCCGGCTCGCTCAACGACGGTGCTCGAACAACCCACCGATTCCCCCCACGGTGGGTTGGTACCTGCGCTGAGCGGCGCGACCGCCGATTCGTTGCCGAATCTCGAAACCCCCATCGTGGTCGAGCGCCCGGTCGCTCGGCCCGAACTCGCCGGGCTGTATGACACCTGGGAGCCGGTTCCGGCCTCGGATGCGTCCGACATCGACACCGAGGTTGACCCAGCCCCGACACCCACCACCAAGCGCGCCACCGCGTTGATGATGGTCTGCGCGGTAGCAATCGTGGCGATCGTGGTCCTGAGCGCCGTCCGCATGGCCGGGTTCACCGGTCTGGAATCGTCGGCCGACGAACTCTCGAGCCGCTATGTCCGAGAACTCGTGCTCTGGGTTCCCATGGTCGCTGTCCTGGCCGTCGGCCTCGCGGCCGCCGGGCTTGTCCGGACCCGCCAACTGAACCAGTAAGCGGTCCGGTTATCCCGGCTGCGGTTCGCGATCGCTACCCTGTCGGTTGTGGCAAAGGCAAAGTCGTCCCCAACCAAAGCGCTCGGTATCGACATCGGTGGCAGCGGGATGAAAGCGGCCCCGGTCGACCTCGCCACCGGTGAATTCTTGAAGAAGCGGCTGCGTATCGCCACACCGCAGCCGGCGACCCCCCAGGCGATGGTGGCGACCATAGAGGAGTTGGTCGACCACTTTGGGTGGACGGGCCCAATCGGTTGCGCGTTTCCGGGTGTTGTGCGATCGAACGTCATCGAGACCGCCGCCAACCTCGACCCGAGCTGGGTCGGCGTCAACGCCGCGAAGCTGTTTGGCGACGCAACCAACTGCAAGGTCACGATGGCCAACGATGCCGACGTCGCCGGTATCGCCGAGATGGCCTTTGGCGCAGGCAAAGGCCACAAAGGCGTGGTGATGATGGTGACCCTCGGAACCGGCATCGGCACGGCGATGTTCACCAACGGGACACTGGTTCCCAACACCGAGCTCGGCCACCTGATGATGGATGGTGTCGAGGCCGAGGACGTCGCCTCGGCTCGCGCTCGCGAAGACGGCGATCTCTCGTGGGCCGAGTGGGCGCCCAAACTCGACAGCTACCTTGACGAAATCCATCGTTTGCTGTGGCCCGAACTGTTCATCATCGGGGGGGGAGTGAGCGCAAAATTCGAAAAGTACGCCCCGTTGTTGTCGGTGCCGACCAAGGTGGTTCCCGCAGAGCTGAAGAACCACGCGGGCATCGTCGGCGCGGCGATGCTGTGCGGCTGATCGAGGCGTAGCGATGGCCCAAGGACTCCGCGTCGACCGATGGTTGTGGTCGGTTCGGCTGTTCAAAACCCGGACCGCGGCTACCAAGGCGTGCGACGCCGGAGCGGTAACGATCAACGGTGACTCGGTGAAGCCGGCCCGGCGAGTTCGAGTCGACGATACGGTGCAGATCAAACGCAAGGTTGGGTACACCGAGGTCGTGGTGGTCGAGTTGCTCGAAAAGCGAGTGTCGGCTGCCTTGGCGGCCAATGCCTACGTCGACCAGTCGCCCGAACCCGATCCCGACGAGGTTGCGATGTTGCGAGCGATCGGCATGCGAGAACCAACCCGCGAGCGCGGTGAGGGGCGGCCGACCAAACGCGACCGACGCCGGCTCGACGAGTTTCGCGGACGCTATCGTTAGCTCCCCGAAGCTCCTGGGTGGTGGGTCAACCCATTGGGGTGACGAGCAAACCGATCCTCGGTGCCGTGGGTCGGCGCATCGTCGGGCCAGGGCCATCCGCCGAACTGATCGTTCTGATAGTCGGTGAACGCCGCCCGGATTTCGGCTTCGGTGTTCATCACAAACGGACCGTACCGGGCAACCGGTTCGCCGATGGGGCGACCTTGCAACACAAGAACCGAGGCGCCGGTTGCCCCCGCGACCATCGTTGTCGGGTGCTCGGCCTGAACAATGGCGCCGGTGCCGCCCGAAACCGTGTCGGCGCTGTCGGCGGCGGTCAGACCTACTTCGGAACCCTCAAAGACATACATCGTACGAATGGTTCCCGGCCGGGCCGCAGGGAGCTCGAGGTGAGCCTCGGGCTCGAAGTGGGCATGCCAAATGCCAAGGTCGGCGTCGCCGTGTGAGGCCCACGAGTCTGGTGGTGGGTCCTGGGGTACCGCCTCGCCAAACCGGCCAGCGATCACGACCACCCGGGTCGTGGCGCCCGCACTGGTTTCGACCTTGACGACGGGGGTTTGTTCGCTCCAGTGCATCGTGAAGTATGGGTCGACCATCTTGTTGGCCGCCGGCAGGTTGAGCCATATCTGGAACAGCTCCAGCGGGTTCGCCTCGGTGGTTTTGATCAGGGGAAACATTTCGGCGTGTACGATGCCCCGCCCGGCGGTCAGCCACTGGGTGTCGCCTTCGCCGAATCGAGCGGCCGCGCCGAGACCGTCGGTGTGATCGCATCGGCCGGTCCGCACGTAGGTGACCGTTTCAAACCCGCGGTGGGGATGTTGAGGAAAGCCCGGCACACTCTGGCCGTGATACATGTTCCAACCGTCTCGACCGGCGAAGTCGCTGCCGATCTCGCGTCCGGCTAGCGAGGCTTCGGGGCCGAGAGCGCCGTTGCCTCTGGGGTAGCCGTCGAGGTGATGGGCGCAAAAGAGGAACGGATCGGCGGTGGGCCACTGCGGGCCAAGAGGAAACGACTGAAGTACAAGGTCGGACATTCCTCAACGGTAACGGAGGTGCGAGCCCCAAGGAGCGTCGTCGGCTACGCCGCTTCGCTTGAGACGACCGGATCGAGATAGATCACCTGGTCGGCGGCGTCGGCGAGTTCCCCCGACAATCGCCGACTGCGGGCGACGACGGTCAGTTTGATGCCAAGCTCTCGCAGCTCGGTCGCCAGCGGGGCAAAGATGTGATCGCCCGAACCAATGGTCACCAGGTGATAGCGGTTGGCGATGAACTGGGCGTCGGAGGCCCGCAGGAGCGCCAGATCGGCACCGTCGGCTCCGGCCCCGGTGAAGATTCGGCCCCGTGAACCCAAGATCTTTTGGGCGGTGAAGATAAGCCCTGGGTGACAGCCCAGCAGCACTTGGTCCTGGGGGCGCATGGTGGCTGCGGCGGCGTAGGAGGCAAGCGCATGCTCGAAGTCATACCGGTCGCCGGCCTGGTGGGTATCGCCCACCAGATTCTCGATATCGACGATATGGAGCGACCGTTTCCGGCGCTCCCATGTGGCGGGCAAGTCGTGGTTTTCGTCTGCTCCCATGGCCGAGGTATCGGCACACCGGGGGGCGAACCTTGAACAACCTAGACTCGGTCTATGCCAGCCAAAGAGGACAAAGACGCAACAACCAGCAGCAACGCCATTGACCGCATGGCGGGCAACGACGACTTCTGGGACACCGTCGAGCCCTTGCTCGGCGAGGGCGCACTCGTCGAAGGCACGCTGATGGGTGGCCCGTGTGTGCGTTCGGGCGACGAGTTTGTCGCCATGCCCCACCACAAAGGACCAGGCATGGTCGTCAAACTGCATCGCGACCGGGTCGCCGAACTCATCGACGAAGGGGTCGGGCAATCGTTCGCGCCAGCCAAGAAGGTTTTCAAAGAGTGGGTGCTGCTCGAAGCGTTCGACCTCGACCTTTGGGAACGGTTACTACGCGAGTCGATTGCGTTCGTGACGAAGTAGGTCGGTTAGTCGACCAGCGCTTGGTACACGAGGGTCTTTAGTTCGGGTCGGATCGGGTAGGTACTCGACGGCAACAGCTGAGTCATAAACGTCACCGTGATGTCCTCGATGGGATCGACCCAGAATGCGGTCGAGGCGGCACCACCCCAGTTGAACTCTCGGTCCGAACCGAGCACTTTGCCCGCCGCGGCATCGAGGGTCACCGAGAACCCGAGGCCGAAGCCAGTGCCCTCGAACTCGGTCTCGGAGAACAGTGGTCGGCCAACCTCGATGAGGTCTTTCCCATCGGGCAGATGGTTGGTGGTCATGTAGTCGATGGTTCGCGACCCGAGTAGGCGCACGCCATCGAGTTCGCCGCGCCGACGAAGCATCTCGGTAAAGCGGTGGTAGTCGTGCACGGTCGAGACGGTTCCGCCGCCACCGGACAAGAACGTGGGTTCGTTGGTTGCGCCCCGGCCCATGGCGTCGATCGGCAAGAGGCCGCCGTCGGCTGGATTGCGCGTATACAAACGGGCGACCCGCTCTTGTTTTTCTGGGGTGTCGGCCCAAAACCCGGTATCGACCATCCCGAGCGGTTCAAAGATCTCGGTGCGGAAGAACTCGTCGAGCGACCTTCCCGAGGCCACTTCGACCACCCGGCCGAGCACGTCGGTGGCGACCGAGTAGTTCCATTCGGTGCCCGGTTGAAACAGCAGCGGTTGCGAGGCCCACAGTTCGCAGGCGGCTTCGAGGTCGGTGCCGGGCGGAACTCCCCATTCGTAACCGGCGGCCCGGTACATGGCATCGACCGGGTGGGCGTGCATGAAGCCATAGGTCAGTCCGGCGGTGTGGGTGAGCAGATGCCACACCTTCATCTGGTGCAGCAGCCCTTCGGTATTGGGGTTGGTCGACGATCCCGAAACAAACACCCGCTGCTTGGCGAACGCCGGGATGTACTTCGACACCGGGTCGGTGAGGGCAACCTTGCCCCGCTCGACCAACATCATCGTCGCCACGCTGGTAATTGGTTTGGTCATCGAGAAGATACGAAAGATCGTGTCGTCGGCGACCGGGGTTCCGGCCTCGACATCGGTGTGGCCGTAATGGTCGAGGTAGGCCACCTCGCCACGTCGGCCGACGCTTAGCGACCAACCAGGCAGCCGGCCATCGTCGACGTAATGGCGGAAGTGTTCGCTGATGCGCTCGAGTCGACCAGGGTCAAAACCCAGCCCTTCGACATTCGAGGAGACGGTGAGGACAGGGTTGTTTGATGCCACGGGGCTTTTCTAATTCTGAACCTCTTCGGTGTCGAATGCTCGCCGCGTATACGACACGCCGAACCGTCGGTGCGCTAAGCAACGTCTATGGGATCGTCCAATACTTTCCGGCCGAATGCCGGCGTGGTCATCGTCGACCACGACGGCCAGGTGCTGGCGTTTCGGCGCACGGGTACCACCGACGCCTGGCAGTACCCCCAGGGCGGAATCGACGATGGTGAGTCGGCGCTCGAGGCCATGTGGCGCGAGCTCGGGGAAGAAACCGGGCTCACCGACAAGCACGTGGAGTTGGTCGCCGAACTTCCTGAGTGGATCGGGTACGAGATTCCCGAGCAGTTCCGGACCGCCAAGACGAAAAAGAAGATGAGCCGAGGCCAAGTACAGCGCTGGTTTTATGTCCGGCTACTCGATGGTCAAGCCAACGAGATTGCCTCGGTGCTCGATGCACTGCCGCCCGAAGAGTTCGACGGCTGGAAGTGGACCGACCCCGCAGCATTAGCAGCCGAGACCATCGAGTTCCGGCAGCCGATCTACGAACGGGTGCTCGACTATGGCCGGGCCGTTGGACTGTTCGCCTAGCGGCGACAGTCTGACGAGAGGTACACGGCGACTTCGTTGTTGGCTTCGATCGTCAGGTCGAACGAGGTACCCGGCAGCGGAAGCTGCTCTTCGATCAGGTCTCGAGCCGAGCCGCTAAGACCGGCCAAGCGTCGCACGATGCACTCGCCTACCGAGGTGACGGTGATCGTCCCAGGCTCGATGTCGAAGCCGACGATCAAGGTTCCCGAACCATCGGGGCCAAGGGTGGAGGTCGACGATCCGTCGAGCCGCTCCCATGTTCCACAGTCAGGGTTTGTTTCGACGACGCCTTCACCGTTGACGAGCGAGACGACCGCTTGTTCGCCCTCGTCCCAGGTGAGCTGTTCGATGAGTTCGGTCAACGAATCGTCCTGGTCGACGTTGGTGGCCCCGACGCGGCTGACGATACAGAAGTCAGACGCGGTGGATCGATACACGCCGGGCACGATGTCGACGCCGACGACCTTCGATGACGGGGAGGTGAACGAGGCGGCGGCGTTCTGTCGGTCGTATCCACTGGCGTCAAGGACGTTGTTGATGACCGACCGGTGAACCACCGATGCTGAAGCGTCGAGGGTGGGCCAGTCGTTGCCCGACTCGCTCAGCTCCCGATGGGTGGTCTGCACGATGGTGTTGCCCGACCGCTCGTACACGGTGTTTTCGACGATGAAGAACGTGAACGGTCCGTCAAGTTTGTGTTCGACCTCGTACCAGACCAATCGGTCGGAGGCATCGGCCTTCGGTATCGGCACCGTCTCGCGGTTTTGGTACACGGTGTCGTTGACGTCGTAGGTCGCTCCGTCGACGGTGAACCGACCCGAGGGTTCGTCGGTACAAGCAGTGGCATCGGCGAGGTCCATGGCGCTTTCGGCTGCGGCGGCGGACGAAAACACCCAGACCTGCGACGCGACGCTTCGGCGGCCGTCGGCGTGGTTGTAGATCTGGCCAGCGGCGTCACCGTTATCGGCGGCCAGGAGGTCGGTGGTTGTCTGTGCCGCACCACACACGTTCGGGCTGTCGTTGGTCTCTTGTTGTTCGAGCAGACCCGCCAAGCTCGAATACGAGGTCGGGTCGACCACGAGCTGGGGTGGCAGGGCGGCGATGCCCAACAACGAGCTTGGGCTGGTGAGTTCGGGGTTCCCCGGAGGAGTGACCGGTGGCGGGTCGGCGAGGGGGTCGGTCGTGACCCGCGGCTCGGTGTTGGTCGGGGCCGTGGTGGGGCCGCTCGATGATTCGTCGTCGGTCGCTTCCGAACCCGGCGCCGCAGGTTCGAGAACCTCTTCGGTTTCGGTGGGGTCATCGGTGGATTCGCCCGGCTCGCCTTGTTCTACAGGGACTTCTCGGGTCTCGAGGTTGTCCTGGGTATGCGACGCCGAATCGTCGTCGGAAAAGGCGATTGGGGCCCCGTCGGCTACTGGTTCTGGCTCGTCGCTGCACGCGGCGGCGAGCAGCGAAAATCCGAGGACCGCACCGAGCAGCCGCAACAAAGCAGCGGTTCGCGTCGAGGTATCCCGGGCAGGGCGGTTTGGCGAAAACAAAATCACCCCTTCCCGTCGGCAGATCTCGTCGGAAATCGAGTCGGAAGCTAGGGTCAAACCTGGTGGCGACGAGTCCAAAAAACCCTCAAGTAGCAGCAACGACACCCCGCGGAATCCCGATTGCGTCGATCGCCGACCCGCGCGAGCGCTTGTTGGCTGCTGGGCTTCAGGTAGTGGTCCACGCCGACCTTGCAATGCTGGTTAACGGCATTCAACCCGAGGTCGTCACCGAGTTCGCCGGGCGGTCGCGCCGCAACTTCTACGACCACTTCGAGAGCAAAGAAGACTTCATGGTGGCGCTGTTTGATCGGTACCTCCTCGACGAAGAATTGGTGCTCGGAATCGCCGAAACCGAAGCCGACGCCGATCCGGTTTCTCGGACTCCGGGTGACTTCCGAGCCGAGGTCGCCAGCTGGTTTCCGATGCGGGTACTCAGAAGCGCCGAGATCTTCACCCTCTTGACCGCCATGGTGTGGCCTCCAGCGAGGCAAAACCCAGAGCTGGCCGACATTGTGCGTCGACACAACGAAATGTTCGAGCGGATCTACTCGATCCGCTACGAAACAACCCTGGCCGAGTGGAACATCGAGCTCGCCGAAGGTTGGTCACCGCTGCGGCTCGCCGTTGCAGTTCGAGCCTTCTTGGATGGCTTCATCCTGCGCTACCGACCCTCGATGGGCGATCTCAGCACGGCCCGAGCCACGCAGCTGACCGAAACCGTGGTGGGCATCTTTGCGGCCGCGTCGGTTGGCGGGACCGGCGAAGGCTTGGGGGGCGCCGCCTTTGCTCGACGGCTCGAACGGCGATGGCGTGAGGAGCACCCTTCCGGAGTCGATGAGGTGCTCGATCTTCGGCGGGTGCTGCAGGAAGTCATGCTGAGCGAGCTCGAGTCGGTGCCGCCCGAGTCGCTGACTATCGAGTACATCGCCGAGCGAGCCGGGATCTCCCCGGTGGCGGTCCGCCGCGAGGAAGGCTCGGTTTTTCAGTTGTGCACCCGCATGTTCAACGACCTGGTCACCTTGTTCGAAGGTGCACTCCTCGATGACCTCGACGATGCGGGCCATCAACGCGACGCGATCGTCGACGTGGTACTGACCCACCTCGGTCGACTCGAACGGTTCGGGGTTAGCCACCGAGCGCTGCTGCGCTGCTGGTTTGCCCTACGCGGTTCCGAATCCCTCGAAACGAGTCCTGTCGACCGCCTCACCGACGCGTTGACCGAGGTCCTGGCGAGTTATCCGGGCCGAGCGCTGGTCGGCGACGATCCGGTTCCGGCCCGCGATGCGGCCCGACTCCTCACGCTGCCGCTGTTATTGCCCGAAGCCGCCACGGTGTCGGGTGTCGAGGCGGCCAGCTCGTTCGCCCGGTCGTGTGTGGGCGAACCGGTCGACTCGATCGACCAGGCGTAGCTACTTCTTTGCCGCCCGCTTTTTGGTTGCGGGCTTTTTCTTTGCCGGCTTCTTGTTTGTCGCCTTGGATTTGCTCGGCGGCTCTTTCTTGGTCGAGGTTTTCTTCGCTGCCTTCTTCTTGGCTGCCGGTTTCTTCTTGGCCGCCGGTTTCTTCTTCGCTGCGGTCTTCTTTGGGGCGGCCTTCTTCGCCGCGGGCTTTTTCTTGGTGGGTGGCTTGCGGGCCGGCTTTGGGGTCGATCGCAGCGACGATGGCGCCTTGGGCATCACCGAGGTCAGCGATTGCAACGCACCGCCGCTGCTCTGGAGCATGTCGCCGACCGTCCCGAGATCATGGCCTGCATCGGTGACCGAATCGCCGAGTTGTCGAAGCTGACTAGCCACGGTGGCGAGATCGTCGGCCACCGTCGAAATACGAACCGCGCTCCCGGCGAACTCGGTGATCGACTTCGGCAGGATGCCGATCGATTCGATCTGGCGACCGATCCCGGAGAACATCGACTCCACGCCGTGCAGTTCGGCTTGGCACCGCTCGAGTGCCGCGGCTGCGGTTTCGGTGATGGTGGTTACCGCCACCGCAGGTGTGGCCTTGCTGTCGCTGTCGGGTTTTCCGATCAGTAGCGAACTGGCCGCTGTGGCGCCCGTTCCGGCAGCGTCGAGCGCCTCGCCGGCGGTCTGCAGCAACTCGGGCAACTGTTCGAGCAGGTCGATCAAGTCGTCGCCGTGGTCGCGCACAAAGTCGAGCGCTTGGGAGAACCCGTCGCGGTTTTCCCAAACCAGCCCGACAACTTCGGTGATCTTGTTGCGGTCCTCCCACAGCTGATCGACCAGCGAGATGACCTTGGTGACGTCGCCGGTTGCTCTACCAAGAAGATCTTCAAGTTTCATACTGATCAGTGTTACGTGTTGGCTGGCGACTTCGGGGGATCGATTGGTGGACTTTCTTTAGGCGTCGCCACATCGAGGGCTAGCGCCACTACCGTCGTAGCGTGGCATCATCGTCGATTTTGAGCAGGCTCTTCGGAGCACGGCGCCTCGCGCTGGGCATCGTTTTGTGCCTGCTTGCTGCCGGGTGCGCAGCCGATACCGAACCCGAGTTGTTCCTGCTTCCCGCAGGGACCACCACCACCTCCACCCCCGATCCGTCCGCTGACGATGGTGTGGCCACCACGACCACTTCGACCACGACCACCACCTCCACCTCCACCACGGTCCCGCCGGGACGATCCCGCCCGGCCAATCGGGTGCAAACCGAGAACGGCGAGGTGCGCGGTGACCGCACCGGCAACATCGTGTCGTTTCGGGCCATCCCGTATGCGGCGGCACCGGTTTTGGGTCGCCGATTCAAATCTCCCCAGCCGCCTGAACCGTGGGATGGGCAGCGCGATGCCACCGAACCAGGGCCGGCGTGTCCCCAACCCCGGGGCAACGTTGAGGCCCAATTCTTCCCCGTGCCTCGCCAAGACGAAGACTGCCTGACCGTCGATGTGATTACGCCGCGCACCGGCGACGACCTGCCGGTCATGGTCTGGTTGCACGGCGGCGACTTCGAAGCCGGCTCGGGTGCATCGAGCGCCTTCGATGGGGCAGCGCTGGCTCGCCGCGATGTTGTTGTGGTGAGTGTGAACTACCGCCTTGGAGCGATCGGGTTCATGGTCACCGGCGACCTCGCACGGGCCTCCGAAGGCGAGACCTTTGCCAATCGCGGGATTCAGGATCAGGTCGCGGCGCTCAAGTGGGTCGAAACCAACATTCGTCGCTTTGGTGGCGACCCCGACAACGTGACCCTGTTCGGTAGCGGCGCCGGTGCCGAATCGGTGTGTGTGCATCTCGCCGCCGAGGCGAGCGCTGGATTGTTCGACCGGGCGATCCTGCAAGGCGGCGGTGGGTGCGGCGCAACCCAAAGCGTAGAGGAAGCGATTGGTCAAGGGGCGGCGTTGCTAGCCCAAACCGATTGTGAATCCTCGGCCAGCCCCATCGATTGCCTAGGTCTCATCGGGGTCGAAGCCTTGCTCGAAGCAACCGCAGCGAGCGGCAATACCTTCGGCTTGGTCGCCGATAACGATCTGATCACCCGCTCCGCGGTGTCGTTGGCGAGTACCGACGACCTCAACGCGGTCCCGCTCATGGTCGGATCGAACGCCGATGAAGGCACGCTCTTCACCCTCGACGCCGACGACTTGACCGACGAGGAGTTGCGAGAACAGGTCATCGATGTGGTGGGCGGCGAACAAGAGGCCGACCTCTTGTTGTCCCAGTACCCCCAAGATGCCTCGAACGCGGAGAAGTTGGCCGACTTCATCACCGATTCGAAGTACACGTGCCCGGCGGGTCGCTTTGCGTTGCTCGCCAGCGACGACACGACGATCTACAGCTACCAACTGAACCACGCCAGCGCGGACGGCCCCGGTGAACTCGGCGCAACCCATGGCTCCGAGCAGTACTTCTTATTCGGGAACCCGAGTTCGATGATCGGCTTCGCCGACGAATACGACGACATCGATCAGTCGGTGTCGAACTTCATGCAACAAGCGTGGACCACCTTTGCTCGAACCGGTTCGCCAGCGAGCGAGTCGGGCGCCGACTGGCCACCGTTCTTCGAAGGGGCCGAAGCCCACCTGTTGATCGGTCCGGAGCCGACCTTGTCGCCCGAGCTTCAAGAAGGTCGGTGCGCCATCTTGGCCTCGGCCACTGGTTAGCCCGCCTACTCGGCGTTATCGATCTCGATCGGGGTCCAACCCCGTACCGAGTTCACCATCCATTGGCGCGGCGACCACGCGAGGTCGTCCTCGACGATGACCCGTTCGACCACCATGCCGGTCGCCACCAGTTCGGCTCGAAAGGTACCGGGCAAAAGCCCCGACGTGACCGGCGGGGTGTAGAGGGTGCCGTCGAGTTCGATCACCAGGTTGCCAATGGTGGTTTCGGTGAGCTCGCCGCGGTCGTTGATCAGCACCACGTCCGGGGCGTCGGGGAAGCGAGCTTGCGCGCTTTCGTACACCTGGCGGCGGGTGGTCTTGTGGTACAGAAAATCGTCGCCGGGGTCGACCGGTGCGGTGCGGTCGATCGGCAACCGCCAGGGTGCATCGGCCGACGTTCCCAGTGGGAACACTTCGATCTCAAACGTGCCGTCGGGGGCGGCGAGCACTCGGATGCGACTCGGTGCGTCCTCCTCGAGGTCGGCGATCGCCATGCGAATGCGAATTTCGTCGAGCGGGAAGCCAAAGTGGTCGGCCGACGCACGAAGCCGGGCGAGGTGGCGGTTGAAAAGCGCGGCACCCGCCCGAGGATCCCAACCAATGGTTTCCAGCAGTCGAAAATCCGACTCGGCATGGTCGAGCACCCGGCATTTGGTGCGGGTTTCGTGCCATTCCTTCGCTGGCTCGCTGTCGGCCACGATGCCACCGCCCACGCCGTACTCGGCGGTCTGGGCGACCCGGTCGACAAAGGCGGTGCGGATTGCCACGTTGAATTCGGCCACCCCGTCGGGGGCGACGGCACCGATGACGCCGGTGTAGATACCGCGCGGTTCGGGTTCGAGTTCGGCGATGATCTCGCACGTGCGTACCTTTGGTGCCCCGGTGATCGAAGCGACCGGGTACAGCGCGGCGAAGAGGTCGGCGATCGATGCGTTGGTCTCGGCTTGGACGGTCGAGGTCATCGTGTGGATCGTGGGGTAGTGCTCGACGGTTAGCAGGTCAGAAACCGACACGGTGCCGATCTCGGCGATCCGGCCTAGATCGTTGCGAACCATGTCGACGATCATCGTGTTTTCGGCCCGGTCTTTGACGCTTGTTCGCAGGGCCTCGGCTGCTGCGTTGTCCCACTCGGGGTCTGGGTGGCGGGCGGCGGTGCCCTTCATGGGGCGAGAGATGACCCGGCGCCCTTCTTTGCGAAAGAACAGCTCCGGCGAGGCCGAACAGATCGCCCGGTCGCCCATATCGATGTAGGCGCCATGAGCAGCGTTTTGGGCCCGCGACAAGTCGGCAAAGAAGGCATAGTCGTCGCCGACGAAGCTGGCGCGCTGGCGGATCGAATAGTTCACCTGGTAGGTATCGCCGGCCAGTATGTATTCCTGGACCTGGCGGATCGCCGCTTCGTAGTCGGACTGGTTCTGGCTCGTCGTCCACGGACCGACGCGGTACTCGCCAGTTTCGGGCGGTCGGGTCACGACCGGCTCGGCGAAGACCCCCAGCGCAACCAACGGAACACGTTCGTGGCGATGGGAAACTATCGCCGAGTCAAAGGCCGGCCCAGCGTCATACGACACCATCCCGGCGACCCACCGACCTTGGCTCACGTGGTGATCGACCTGCTCCATCGCCGGCATGACCTGCGCGTGGTCATGGGCGACGATCACCTCGATCGGGTCGACGAAGTCGAGCCACCGGCGCCGGCCACGCAGCGGGAACTGCAACACGATTCGGCGCAGGTCGAGGCCGGCGGCGCTACCAGGAGGCTGGGTGGGGGCAGGCATGGGTGGGGGTGTAGGTCTATTCGAAGCGGTGAACAAAGAGCCCCGAGCGAGGCTTGGGTTCGAAGTACGACGACTTAGGAGGCATAAGCCCCTGCGAGTCAGCGACGGCGATGATCTGTTCGATCGTGGTCGGGTGCATCACAAAGGCTACGCCCTGGTCGCGGTCGCAGCGCTCGACCAGTTCGGCGATGCCGACCGGGTCGGCAAGGTATTCGATTGCATCGTCGCCGTTGGGGTCAGTGATTCCCAGGATCGGCGCGAGGACCTTCGCCTGGAGAAGTTCGGCGTCGATGGCCGGCGAGAACGTCGGGTCCTCCGGGAGGGCGAACCGGTACCAGGTGCGATCGAGATAGACGGTGGCTTCGCCGCTAGCGGAAGGGCGAGGATGGCCACTGGGGGTGTCGACCAATGTAGTGATCGAGCCCACGGCGCCCAACGCTTCGACCAACTCCGCCGGGGAGAGTCCGTTGGTGTGGCGGACCCGACGATGGAACGCCAGTATGCGTTGTTCGTCGGCGGGGAAGCTCACCGAAAGGACTCGGCTGTGGGGCGACCCTGGGTTCTTGCTCGCCGCTACTGCGGCCGCGCCGAATCGATGGTGACCGTCGGTGATGTACAAGGTCAGCGACTGAAGCTCGGCCTGAAGGGCCACCGTTTGGGCCTCGGTGGTGCGCCACAAGGTCTGCTCGACCGCACCAGCCGATGTGGTCAACGCCGGTTCGGTGGCGGTGATCTCGTTGATCATGGCGGTCAGCATTGGGGTGGAAACGTGGGCCAACGCAACCGGGCTCGATGCCGCACCAACCGCTTCGAGGTGCTGGGCCAGCAGCTCGGCTCGGGCGGGAAGGATGTTCTCGTGTTTGCGAATCCGGCCATCGTGGGTGGCTTCGGTCGGCATCATGCCCACGATGCCGGTCTGGGCGTGGTGCTCGAGCGCGAGTCGGTAGATCAGCAGTCCTTCGGTGGGCGGCGGGTCGTACACCTCAGCCTCAAAGAGCCGTTCGAGCGCCGCACCGCACGATGTGAGAAGCGCTTGTATCTCGGCGTCGGTAGCGGCGGAGTCGGCGGGCGACCGAGTGACGTTGAGGTAACTCCACGGGTTATTCCGCGCGATTTCGTCGCGTTCGGCATCGCTCATGGCGTCATAGGCCCGCGACACGACGCGATCGGCCCAATCGGGCTTCACGATGTGCGCTCCGAGCGACTGGAAGAGTGGCTGGGTCACGAGATCTTCCAACTGGTTGCTTGGATGACGTCGTCGATGTTGTTGAGCGCTTCGAGTACGTCGTCGCCCAGCGCGCCGGCGACATCGATGGTGGCAACCGCGGCGTTCGAGCCGGCAAAGATCTGGTTTTGCATGGTTTCGACGTTGATGCCGCTGCGTCGCAGAACATCGAACACCTGAGCCAGCACGCCAACCCGGTCGAAGTGACGCACGATCAACGACGCGGTAGCCGCCGAGACGACCTCCATGTTCACGCAGTTGAGTAGTTGGCCTGCGGTGTAGCTCTCGATGACTTCGATGACGCCGGCGGCGATCGCCGCTTGGCTCTGCTCGGTCGAGGCGCCGATGTGATGGGTGCCGACCACATTGGGGTGCGATGCCAGCTCGCAGTTGAACTCGCCGGTGGCCGACGGTTCGTTGCAGTACACGTCGAGGCCGGCGCGCAAACCGTTGTCGAGAGCGGCGACCAACGCCGGCTCGTCGATGAGCTCGCCTCGGCTGGTGTTCAGCAGTACGGCGTCGGGCTTCATCTTGGCGAGGAAGTCGGCGTCGACCATTGCCTTGGTGGCGTCGTTGGCCGGTACATGCAGCGAGATGATGTCGCAAGTGGCGAGCAGTTCGTCGGTGGTGTCGAGGAGCTTGACACCCGTGGCCCGGATGCGATTCTCGACTTCGGTGCTCCGCCCGTCTTTGCGAACGGCATAGGTCGTGATGCCAAAGGCGCGAGCGCGCTCGGCCAAGGCCAACCCAATCGAACCGACACCGATGATGCCGAGGGTCTTGCCGAAAAGTCCATCGGCCTTGGAGTACTTCTTCTTGTCCCATTGGTTGTTGCGGAGATCGGCAACGTTGTCGGCGATCCGGCGATCGACGGCGAGCAACAGACCCATCGCCAATTCGGCGACGGCGATCGAGTTCTGGCCGGGGACATTGCAGACATACACACCAGCGTCGGCGGCGGCCGCTTTGTCGATGGTGTTGGTTCCGGCACCGGCTCGCAAAACCATGCTGAGCTGTTGGCCGTTGGTGATCGTGTCGGCGTTCACCTTGGTGCTTCGCACAATCAAGATGTTGTGGTCGCCGATCGCGTCAGGCAGGGTGTCGCCGTTCAGGTCCGGATCGATCGTGATCTCGTGACCAGCCTCCCGGAGTACGGCGAGCGATGGCTCGGGGAAAGCGTCTGCAAAGAGCAGTTTCATTTTCTTCCTTCCGACATGTCGTTTCCGGCGTGGATGCGGGAAACAAAGATGTCGATTCTTGGCGGTTTGGTTGTGAGTAGAACAGTAGAGGGTTATTCGTCTCGTGAAAACACTCGCAGGGTTATCGCCTGACCGAACACATAGCCGTCTGCGCGTTTTTCGCCATGGGAATGGAACAGCTCGCTAGAGCGCTCGCGCTGGTTGGCCATCTGTTCGGCCCGACTCGGGTCGATGCCCACGATCACGTGTTCCCACTCGGCGAAGTCGCGATAGACGCTTTCGGTGGCGTACCTCGTCGTGATCGTCGGGGTGAAACCGATCGATGGGGCGGTGTCGAGGGCGTCTTGGGCCAAGCCTCGAACCACGGTTTCGTCGTCGATGTGTTTGCTGGCCTCAAAGCCCGGACCGTGCGGTTCGGGTTCGGCGACGTACAAGATTCCGCCCGGCGCCAGTACCCGGTAGGACTCGGCAACCGCCGCTTCCATGTGGTCGGCGGGAACGTGGTGCAACGAGTAGCTAAAGATCACCACGTCGACCGACTGGTCGTCGAACGGTAGGTCCTGACCCACCCCATCGACATACGCGTGGTGATTTTCGGGGTCGGCGTCGAGCGCTCGCTGGCGCATCACCTCACCGCACTCCACCCCGACCGCGTCGGCGCCCTTGCGGCGAAGAAATCGGACGAGTTCGCCAGCGCCACAGCCAACGTCGACCACCTTGTTGCCCACAACGTCGACATGATGCACTACGGCGTCGGCATTGCTCATTTTCCGAAGTTCGGCGGGAGGAGTTGTTGGGTCGACCATGGGATGCAACGTAGCAACCGGAGCTGGTTAGACCGACTCGGGTTCGGCGTCGGCGGTGGTCTCCTCAGGCGGAACCGGCCACGGCTGGTCGCGCTTGCGCTTTGGAATGAGGTGGGCGGCCATGCTCGACGCCCGCGAGGGGAACGGAACGTAGCGGCGCTGGCGTTCGATCGGCGCCGCCTCGGCAACAAAGATGCGGTAGCTGACCCAGATGGCGATCAACGCCGTGCCAAAGGCCATTGTCCAGTAGAACCACTCCGGCCCAAAGAGCGACATGGTTGCGGCAGCGGCGATCGGCCCGAGGACCGCTCCGGCACCGTTGACGCGAACTTGGGCGCCGCTGGCGCCCAGAATCTGATCGGGTCGGAGCCAGTCGTTGGTGTAAGCAATGCCGAGCGAATAGAGCGGAAAGATCGTGCCGCCGAGCAGGAACATCGAGACCAGAACCAGGTTGTTGCCGGGCCGCATCGTGATCGGCGCGAGCGCGGCCAGGGTGGCGACGATGCTGGTTGCAAAGATCACGCCTCGGCGAGGGATGCGGTCGCTGATCCACCCGATCGGCATCTGGGTGGCTAGCGCTCCAGCCATCGGGGCAGCCAAGAAGAAGGGGAGGCGCCGCGGACCCATGCCCACGTTCGACGCGTAGATCGCGCTGATGCCGAGCAACGTGCCGGAGGTGAGCCCGACCAGAAACGAGGTGATGAGGCCAGTGGGCACCACACTCCAAACGTCGGCGATCGAGGTACGGGTCGGGACTTCGGCGCGAGGTCCGGTGGTCGCCGATAGGGAAATCGGCACCAAGGCGATCGACACCAACACCGAAACCAAGACGAACAGGGTGAAACCGTTTGTGTCGGCCACGTTCAACAGCAACTGACCAATCGCCACGCCACCCATGGAGACCAACATGTAGACCGAGAGCAGGCGACCTCGGGTTTCGTTGGTGGCGAGTTCGTTGAGCCAGGACTCCACCACCACGTACAGCCCCGCCATGCACAAGCCAAAAACGAATCGCATCGCGAACCACACGGGCGGATTCACAAACACAGCGTGGATCAGCACCGTGCTCGACGCCAACGAGGCCAAGGCTGCGAACACCCGGATATGGCCGACAACCGAAAGTGCTCGCTGGGCGTACAAGCTGCCGGCGAAGAACCCGGCGAAGTAGGCCGCCATGATGAGTCCACTGATCGCCAGGCCAAAGCCTTCGGCCTCCGAGCGCACACCGAGCAGCGACCCTTGAAGCCCGTTGCCGATCATCACCATGCCGAGGCCCACAAAGAGCGCCCAGGTGGCGGCGACGGTGCTCGAACGCGCCAACAGGCCGCGTTCGCGCAACTTGGTTTTTGTGGGGGGCGACGCGACAGGACCGGGGGTCGAGTCAACGACGGGCTGATCAGTCATTGGCGGGAAGGGTACAACCGAAGTTTGGTGGTGAGACAGAACTTTTTCGTCGTGACCTGGAGAAAGCGCTGGTTTAGCTGTTCATCTTTGGAAGCAGGGCGATCTGACGGGCTTCGACGATGAGGCCCCGCTCGGGATCCCAGAGTTCGGCGTCGCCGCTGAACATTCCGCCGAAGATGTATTTGGACCCGTAGGTGGTTACCAGAGCTGGTGATACCGGGCGCTGGCGGAAATGAATGGTGAGCTCGACCGTCGGCGCCCAACCGATCGGCAAATCGGTATTAAAGATCGTGGGCGGAAACGCATCGGCAAACATAGTGAGCGCCACCGCATCGAGCGGTTCGTCGTCGAGCAATCCCAGCCAGCCACCCATAACTGGCTCGCCCGCTGGTGCGCCTTGAGCAAACCCGATGTACCGGGGGTCGTGGCGGATGTCGAACTTGCTCACGAACGACGGCGGATAGAACGACCCGTCGCCCCGTTCGCCCAAGGTGCGGATGCAGTCTTCGCGAGCGGCCATCTCGGGTTGGGACGACAAGATCAACTCGGGCCCTTCGAGTTTGTCGAAGTCGCCCAAGGTCGACATGGCCCGGATGATCTCCTTGCCGTTCTGGGTAATGACGGCACCGACCGTCGACAAGGTTCGTCCCTCGCGGCCCCGTTCGATACGGATCGTCGCCGGCCCGGGCATGGCGGGCCGTTCGAAGTGAGCGTTCACGCTGAGCGGGTCGGGTTTGTCGACCGCGTCGATCATGGCCCGCACAGCAAACGACAACGCGAAGCCACCGTTGATCACCGTGCCGATGTCCCACCCTTCGGGAATGTCTGCCTCATAGGTATCGTCGGCGACGAGCGATACAGCGGTCTGATCTCGGTACGAAGGAGCCATAGGCGCCAATCATCGTGCACCCGGGTGAGCGACCCAAATCTACAGGCGGTCGAGAACCTGGCTCAGGATCGAGGTGCTCGTGGCGAAGTTCAGCCGAACATGGTTCACGCCGTGCGGCCCAAAGGTATGGCCATCGTTGAGCGCCACCCCTCGACCGAGAAAGTGCTTGAAGGGTCGGTCGTCGATGCCGCTGGCGATCAGCTCGGAGCAATCGATCCACGACAAGAAGGTGGCCTGGGGAGCCACCGTGCTCAAACCATCGACCGCGTTCACTCGTTCGACCACGTGGTCCCGATTGGTGCGTAGGTGACGGTGCAACTCGTCGAGCCAGTCGTCGCATTCGGTCCAGGCCGCCATCGTTGCCGCCGCGCCGATGTTGTTCACCCCACCCCACATGAATCGGTGAACCTGTTCGAAGCGGTCCATCATCGCCTGACTGCCCATCACACCCACGGCCAGTCGCAAGCCGGCGATATTGAACGACTTGGTGGCCGAGGTGAACGTGACCGTGCGTTCGGCGAACGCCGGATCGAGGGTGGCGAACACGGTGTGGGTGCCCTCCCAAACCAAGTCGGCATGGATCTCGTCGGAGATAACGAGCAGGTCGTGCTCGACTGCAACCTCGCCGATGGCTCGAAGCTCGTCGGTGGTGAACACCCGCCCGGTGGGGTTGTGGGGGTTGGCCATCATGATGATCTTGGTGGTGGGGGTGATCGCTGCTCGGAGGCCGTCGATATCGAGAGGGTAACCGTCGGCGGCTGCGCCCAGCGGGTTGTCGATGATTACCCGGCCCGACCCTTCGACTGCCTCGATGAACGGCGGATAGATCGGGGTTTGCAGCACGATGCCGTCGCCGGGTTCGGAGTACAGGTCGATGAACGCAACCAACCCTTGCAACACATCGCCGAACATCCGGACCTTTGACTGGTCGACCTCCCAGTCGTGTTGACGTTTCATCCACCGAGCGAACGTGGCGATCGCTCGTTCGTCGTCGGCGAAGAAGGAGTAGCCAAGGTCGTAACGATCGAGCACGCCCTGCATCGCAGCCAAAATCGGGGGAGCGGGGGCGAAATCCATGTCGGCCACCCACGCGGCCAAAACGTCGTCGCCGTATTTGGTCCACTTCTTGCCTTCGCGGCCCCGCACGGTTGCCAGGTCGACGTCGAAGTAGCCTCTCATCACAGGTCCCAGCGAAGGGTCATCGACCCCGAAAGCGGGTTGTCGGGACCGACCACAAACGGGTCGGTGTTGACCTGATTTGGTGGGCCGCTCTGCGGCTCGACGCAGAGCGCATGGTCGGGTTCGGTGAAGATCACCCAATGGTCAAAGGTCGAGCTGACCTCGAGGAGCAGCGCCCCGGGCCACTCGATGACCGCTGGGGCGGCGAGCCCAACAAAGGTCTCGTTCCACGGGGGCTCCGGCACCGGCTTCATCTCGCCGGTCGGAATCATGTCGTCGTCGAGGGCATAGGCCTGCGATGGCTCGACGGCGAGTTGGGCTGGTCCGCCCTGGTCCAATTGACGGCGGAACCATGGGTGCCAGCCGGTGAGTGCTGGCATGGTGCGGTCGTCGTTGGTGACGGTGATCGTGACGGTGAGCGAGGTGTCGGTGAGCACGAAGTGTTGGGTGGCGTGTCCGCCAAAGGGCCATGGGTCGGCCAATGCGGTGGTGATGGTGCCCGAGTCCGACGTCGATACCGCTTCTTCCCACCGCTGGAGGTGCCCAACCCCATGGTTGGCGTGCGGCGGGCTCGTGATGGGGAAGTTATGGCTCTCACCGTCGAAGTCGAGCTTGCCGAACGGCAGGCGGCCAGCCCACGGAACCATCGGGAACGAGCCCCAACGACTCGCCTTGTCGCCTTCGGTGATGAGGACCTCAAGGCCGTCGATCGTCAGCGACGCGAGGCGCCCACCCTGCAGGTCGATCCTGGCTGCTGCCCGAGACGATGAGAGTTCCATTTGCCGACCATAGCGGACGGCCCAAAGCGCTGGTCGGGGTGTGCAAGACTGTCGGGCGATGTCTGAAGAATCCAACCCCCCAAAGGCGCCCCACACCGGCAAATGTGCGTGTGGCGGCGTGAAGTACTCCGTCACTGGCGACCTCCGCGCGGTGAGCAATTGTCACTGTGAACCGTGCCGGCGAACAACCGGCCACCACATGGCGGCCACGGCAACCAGTTCGGCGGCCCTGGAATTCGAGTCGAAAGAAACGCTGCAGTGGTGGGGTCGTACCCCGACGGTCGAGTACGGCTTTTGCAACACCTGTGGGTCGTCGTTGTTTTGGCGGGCCGCCGACAAACCCGACCACGTGTCGATCACCGCCGGGTCGCTCGACCAACCAACCGGACTCCACACCTACGAGGCGCTATTCGTCGCCGAAGCCGGCGACTACCACCAACGCGACCCAGCGCTGCTCCAACACCCCTACGACCACTAACCCCTCCCGAAATTTTCGCGTGGAACCCGCCGAGAGGGGGTCAAACGCGATCACAAATGGGATTCGCTGCTCTTTTCGCGGGCGCGGTCGTTGGGCATATGATCTGTCGCCATGGCAATCATTCATAAAAGTCCGCTGCCCGACGTCGACATTCCGAGCGAGCCGATCACTACCTATGTGTTGCGTGCCGGGCTCGCCACGCCCGACCGCATCGCCATGCACTGCGGTGCGAGCGGCAAGCAGTACACATACCAACAGCTGAGCGACGCTATCCACGGCTTTGCCGGTGGGCTGGCTGCTCGCGGATTGGGCAAGGGCGATGTCATTGCCCTCATGTCGCCCAACGACCCCGACTTCGCCGTCGTGTTTCACGGTGCCGCCGTCGCCGGGGTAACCGTCACTACCCTCAACCCGACCTACACCGCCGACGAGTTGCGCCATCAGCTGTCGGATTCGGGCGCCAAGCTTATGGTGTCGTTTCCGGCGACCATCCCGCTCGCCGCCCAAGCGATCGACGGGACGGCGGTCACCGAACTGGTAGCGATGGGCGAGGCCGAAGGGGCGACCCCCATGGCCGATCTGCTCGCCGCTGACCCGATCACCCAGGTCGACGTCGATGTCGACGACCACGTGGTTGTTCTGCCGTACTCGTCGGGAACTACCGGGCTGGCGAAGGGCGTGATGCTCACCCACAAGAACCTGGTTGCCAACCTCGCTCAGTGCGAGCACGCGGTTGTGCTCGACGACGGCGATGCGCTGCTCGCCGTGCTGCCCTTCTTCCATATCTATGGCATGCAGGTGCTGATGAACTACGGCCTTTCCAACGGTTCGACCGTGGTCAGCCTGCCGCGGTTCGACCTGGTGCGGGCGCTCGAGCTGATCGGCGAGTTTAAGATCGCCAAGTTCTTCGCCGTTCCGCCGATGGTCCTGGCGCTCGCCAAGCAGCCGATCATCGACGAGTACGACATCTCATCGCTCAATCTCGTGGTGTCGGGCGCGGCTCCCCTCGGTGCCGAACTGGCCGACGAAGCCTCCGCCCGAATCAACGCACCGGTGGTGCAGGCCTACGGCATGACCGAACTTTCGCCGGTCAGTCACTGCACACCCCCCGGCAAGAACATGCCCGGCTCGTCGGGTGTCACGATTTCGAACACCGAGTGCCGGTTTGTCGACGAAGAAGGCAACGATCAAGACGTCGGTGCCGACGGCGAAATGTGGGTCCGTGGCCCGCAGGTGATGAAGGGGTACCTCAACAACGACGAGGCCACCACCAACACCATCGACGCCGACGGCTGGTTGCACACCGGCGACGTTGCGCACATCGACGAAGCCGGAAACGTGTTCATCGTCGACCGGGTGAAGGAACTCATCAAGTACAAGGGTTTCCAAGTGCCGCCCGCCGAACTCGAAGCGCTCATCATCACCCACGATGCGGTGGCCGATGTGGCGGTTATCGGTATCCCCGAGGTCGAAGCCGGCGAGTTGCCGAAGGCATTCGTGGCACTGAAACCGGGCGCCGAGGCCACCGAAGACGAAATCATGGAGTTCGTCAAAGGCCAGGTTGCGTCCTACAAGCAGATCCGCTTGGTCGAGTTCATCGACGAAATCCCCAAATCTGCCTCCGGAAAGATCCTGCGCCGCTTCTTACGTGACAAGTAGGGCCTCTTGATCGCGCTTGACCTGCTCAGGCGCTAAGTCAGCACGCTGGCACGTGCCGCCCTTGGCCGGTACTTCGGGCACAGCGCTACTTGGGCGCTTGCTCTTTGGGGCCCAGCGCTCCTCACCTTTTGCGTCCTTGGCTCCGAGCCCGACACTTCGGGACCGGATCACTCTGGGTCGCTCCGGCTCCGCCTCCGCTCCCACGCTTCGCTATTTTCGATCGCGACTTTGGCTATGAGGACGTAACCCGGGCTGGGGCTTCTACGAGGCCGACCAGCATGTCGATGAGGTTGTCGACGAAATGGTCGTGGCTGGTTCGTGCCTTGCGGCCCGCGTCGAGGCGGCGGGCTCGTTCGGCGACCATGGCGGTCATCAGCGTCACCATGGCGATCAGTCGCTCGCGGCGGTGTTCGCCCGCCAGCTCCGCTGGCCGGTTGCCAATGATTGCGAGGATACGTTCGAGTTCGGGTTCGGTCGACGAGCGGTCCGAGCCGCCGACAAAGCCCGACCGCAACTGGTCGACGATCTGCACGTAGTGGCGGCCAGACTCGGTGCGGAGGCATCCGGCGTAGGGCACGACCAAGGCGTGTAACAACGAGGCGGTGGATGACTCGTGGTCGAGGTGGGCGCCAAGCTCGCCCCGTTGGCTATCGAGATCGGGTCCGACCATGGCCAAGATGGCCAAGATCAGGTCGTCGCGGCTACCGAAGTGGTAGCTCAGGGCCGACGCGTTGCGCTGACCCGCCGCCTCGATGATCTCGCGGTTGGTTACCTGGTAGACGCCGCCAACGGCCATAAGGCGGGCGGCTTGAGCGAGCAGTTCATGGCGAGTGCTCTCGGCGTTGCGGGCCAACTCAGCTACCGAGAGGCAAGATTGCGGTGTCGGGGATGATGCTCACGTCGAGCCCATCGGGAACCGGGTGCTCAAAGTCGGGGTACTGGCGCACGGCGTTCTCGCGGAACTTGGTGGTGCGGTGCACCGGATCTTTGTCGTACTCGGGGATGACCTGGTCGCCGAAGAGCTCGATCATTTCTTCGATCTCGTCGTGTTGCATGCCTTCGATCGGCAGACCGAACGCAACTTGGTCACAGCCCACGTCTTGGTAGGCAGCGAGTTGTTCGGCGACCTCTTCGGGGTTGCCGCACAACATGTAGCCACCGGCGATTGCCATGTCGAGGATCTCGTCGGTCCACTCGACGTCGCGTGGCGGGTCGGGCCATACGATGGCGTCGGGCGACTTCGGCATCGAGTCGTGGTAGAGGTTCACCATGGTGACCAGGTAGCCGCGGCCTTTGGCCTTGGCGATCTCGCGGGCCCGTTCGCGGTCCTTCAAGCAGATGACGGCGTTGGTCATCATCACGTTGTTGTTCTGGTACTGGCCGATTTGTTCGACCACGTTCTCTGCGCCCTCTTTGTACGAGTCGACCCGGCCTTTGAGGTTGTGGATCGGCTCGAAGTTAAAGGCGATGGCGCCGATGCCTAGCGAGCCGGCGATGGCGAAGGTTTGCGGGTTACCGCACGCGACCCAGATCGGCGGGTGACCCTTGCCGTAGGGCTTGGGCAAGATGTTGTGTGGGGTAGGAACCGACCAACCATCGCCTTCGAACTGGTAGTCCTTGACTTCCCACATACGCGGGATCTCACGAATGACTTCGTTCCACATGGCCTTGGTCTGGGAAAGCTCGGTGCCGCTGAAGGTAGCGAGTTCGTGGCTGCCAGCGCCTCGGCCAGTGCCGAACTCAAACCGCTGGTTGGTCATGTGGTCGAGCATGGCGGCCCGCTCGGCGAACCGGACCGGGTGCTCTTTGGTCACCGGGAAGCTGGTTATGGCTGACCCGACATGGATCTGTTCGGTTTGGGCGGCAACCCAACCCATCACTGGCGCGGGCGCTGCCATGTGGCTGTATTCGACCAGTCCGTGATGTTCGCCGAACCAGGCGTACTTCCAGTTGTGCTTGTCGGCCAGCACGGCGTATCCGGCCTCGCGCATCAGCTCGGTGTGCTCGGACTCTGTGTCGTGGGCCGCTGGGCCAGGGGTGTAGCCGTTACTGAAGACGCCGAATTCCACGAGATATACCGCTTTCGTTGCTGACAGAACCTGTTTCCCGGATAGTAATGCCCTGCATTAATCCGAAGCAAGAGGGTTCGATGACCAGCGGTAGGTTACCTCGCCGAAACTCCGTTGTAGGGGGCGCCCGCTTCTTGCCATTCGGCATACATCGCAAAGAACTCCTCGCCGAAGGGGTCCTTTCCTTGTAGTGGCATGGCGGCGCGGCGTATGGTCCAGTCAAATGGGGCCAATGCAACGGCGGTTTCGAGGTTGCGGGCGGCCCCGGCCTCGTCGCCGGCCCGGCGCAGGTGGGCGCCGATCCGAAAGTACAAACGGGCTTGTTCGTGCTCGGGGCCCAAGTCGTCAACCGCACCTTGGGCAGCGGCCGCGTCCATCATCGTCGTGCCTTCGGTAACCCACTGGCGGATCAGATCCTTTTGCGGACCCGACTCGATACCGGTGAAGTCTTTGAACGTGTCGGTGCCGAAGGCGACCCAGTTGGGTTGTACGATGCGATCGTGCTCGTCGATCAAAATGACCGTCGGTACGTTCGAGATGGCGTAGAGCTCGGTCAACAGATGGTCGGCATCGACGAGCAGGGGATAGGTAATGCCCTCGCTCGCTTCGCGGATTGCGTCGACGTTTTCGTCGATCGCTACACCGAGGACCATGAAGTTCTGGTCGGCGAGTTCTTCGTGGAGTTCCTGCCACCCGGGCAGGTCAAAGAGGCATCCTCACCAACTGGAAAAGGCGAAGAGCAGCTTCTTCTTGCCGGCGTAGTCGCTCAACGAGCGGGTGACCCCGTTGAGGTCGGGGAGCGAGAACCCGGGCGCCGACAAGTCGTTGATCGCCTGGTGTCGTGCGCTTCGAGGTGCGCCGATGGCTACGAGGTTCGATTCGTCGTCGAGTACCCATGGCCGGCCCACCAGATCGGCGACGGCACGGACATCGATTAGGTCGGCCGGGTCGTTGTGGTCGCCCTCGGGAAACAGCGCGCTGGTATCAGCAACGGGGACGCATTGGTCGTCTTGGCACAGGCCTTCGGGCCGCAGTTTCCAGCCGATTGTTGCTTCGAGTTCGTTGCGGGCCACGAGCGGGCCTTCGAGAAGTGCAGTCGGAATACCCATACCCGCACCCTAGTGGCGGTGGTCGGCCGATCAGAAAAACCCCAAAAACCTGGTTTAGGCGGCCTCGGGAAACGTCGAACATATCTATGTGGACGATGATCAGACCAACGAACGGGGCGGTAGCGCGGTGACGCGTCGACTCGGCCTTGCCTTGCTTGGTTTGGTGGGAATCTCGGTACTCGGATCGCTTCTAGTCGGCACCCAACTGGTTCGGGTTTCCGGCCTCAACGCGAACGATCTTGCCTCGCGACTCGGGTTTCTCCGGATGGCGTACATCCTGGTTTCGGGTGTCGTCGCAACCGCCGCACTGGTTGCATGGGCGTTGCTCGTTCGGCCGCTAAAGGACCGCTTGGCCGCCATCCGCCGGGTAGCGGATTCGCTGGCCGAAGGCCGCATCCAAGCCCCAATTGGCGACCAAGCAGACGATGAAGTCGGCGAGGTTGCCCGCAGTCTTGATCGACTGGCCGAGGCAATCACGGTCGATCTTCGCACCCGACAAACCAGCGAAGACGAGCTTCGTCGCAAGGCGTCGTTCGACGAACTCACCGGCGCCGCCAACCGCGCATCGCTCACCGTCGAGCTCGAAAACACCTTGGCCGACAAAGAGATGGCCGATCACGCTGCACTGCTCAGTATCGACCTCGACCGGTTTAAAGAACTCAACGACACCTTTGGTCACCAGGCCGGTGACGAAGCGCTCAAGATCGTGACCGAACGCATCAAGGCTGCTGTGAAGGCCAGTGACGTGGTGGCCCGCATGGGTGGCGACGAATTCTTGGTGCTGCTGCGCAATGTGAGCCCGGTCGAAGTCGCCGAGGTGGTTGCCCGTCTGCGGGCCAGCATGGGTCGGGACGCAACGATCGGAAACAAACGACACAAGCTGTTGTTCAGCATCGGTACCACCCAGATCGGTTACGGCGTCGATGCCGAGTTCTTGCTTCGCGAAGTCGATATTGCGATGTACCAAGACAAAGAACGCAACCGCCGTCTGCGAGAGCAGGCCCGGGTGAATTCGAGCGACGAGGTGGTCGATGTGCTGGGCGACGGTCATCTCGACATCCGCTTTCAGCCAATCTTTCATATCGGTAACGGCCAGGTTGTGGGCGCCATGGTGATGCCGTACTGGCTCAACACGACCGGTGGTGTGCTCGAGCCGAGTCAGTTCCGCGCCATGATCGACGACACCCCGCAGGGTGTTGCCTTCGACCAGGCCGCCATCGGCCAGATGCTCGCCCACGTGCACGCCTTGGCCTACAACCATGTTCTGCCCGCCAACTTTGTGATCGTGATGAAACCGACGTTGGCGACCCTTGGCGAGTCGAGCTTCCCGGCGTGGCTGCAAAGCGTGATGGCCAAGCGTGGCCTCCCGCCTTCGATGCTGCAGATGACGATCAGTCGCTCGAGTGTCGAGAACGACCCAGCCGGAATTCGCGAACTCCACCGCATTGGCGTCAAGATGGCGGTCGAAGACCTCGGCATCCTTGCCATGCAGGACGATCGGGTCGGTCAGCTGCAAATGACCCTGGGCATGATCGGCCAACGCCGACTCCGCGACTTGGCTCGCAACAAGCTGGCTCGTCCGGCCATCATGTCGCTGCTCAGCCTCGCGAGCCAGGCAAATCTGGTTGTTGTGGCCGACGGCGTCGACGAAGAACGAGACTTCGCTGAACTCGGCCCGCTCGGTATTGGCTTTGCTGCGGGCGACTACCTGGCGCGCACGATGAACGTGGACGATCTCCGCCGCGGCCTCTCGGCTCAGCAGCAGGCCACCCAAAACAAGGCGGCGTAACCGGGCAAACTGAATCAGGTGTCAGACACGTGATTCAGTTTGGATAGTCGATTTGGCTTATTCGGGTGGGGCGACGAAGTCGATGAGCTGTTCGACCGCGCCGATAAGGGGGGCTTCGAGGTCGCGGTAGCTGGCGACGTTGTTGCGTAACTGTTTCCAGTAGGCGCCACTCGTGCCCGAGAACCCGACCCGGTCGAGAATGCCTTGCTTCCACGACTCGTTCATCGGGACATCGGGCCACCGGTCGATTCCGGCCGCCGCCGGTTTGATGCCCTGCCAGACATCGACGTACGGGTGCCCGCAGATCAACACGTCGGGGTGGTCGATCGTCGCGGCGATGCGAGTCTCTTTGGAGCCCTCGACAAAGTGGTCGACCAAGATCCCCAGTCGTCGCCGCGGGCCAGGCCCAAAGGAGCGAACGATCGCCTCGAGGTCATCGAGACCGTCCATTGGCTGCACCACGATTCCCTCGATGCGAAGGTCGTCGCCCCACACATGTTCGATCAGTTCGGCGTCGTGAATGCCTTCGACATAGATCCGGCTCGCCCGAGCCATGCGGGCCGGTACGTCGCCCAGATCGACCGAACCCGATGCGGTGAACGTGGGGGCTTTGGAAACCGCCGCGGCTTTGGGCGGTGGCGTGAGTTCGACGAGCGTTCCGTCGACCTCGAAGGCACCTGGGCGGAGCCGGAAGGCGTGGTCGCGTCCCGCGCCGTCGCGCATGATGAGTTGGGGCGGCGCGTACCGCACGACCGTCCCGTGGGTGCCGGTGGCTTGATGGGTGAGTACGAGCCCGGTCGCCGCGGCGCGCTTGGGGTACTCGCGTCCGCGTTTGGGAGGAGCGTCGGCGTCGAGCGGGCCGGAGAGAATGCCACCAGTCATGCCCGAAACGCTACCGGCGAAATGAGCCGTGGCGACCCTTTCGTGTACGTTCGCTCCATCGAGTCCGTAGAGCGCCGCACAGGGGGCAGACAGTTATGAAGCTCGGATACATCTGGGGTTATTGGGGAGCGCAGCCGCCGACCGAATTGGTCGAACTCACCAAGACGGTGGAGGACCTAGGCTTCGACACGGTCTGGACCGCCGAATCGTGGGGCTCGGACTGCTTTAGTCCGCTCGCCTATCTGGCCGGCTTCACCGATCGCATCAAGCTCGGGACCTCGATCGTGCAGATGGCGGCCCGCACCCCAACCGCCACGGCCATGCACGCCATGACCCTCGATCACTTATCGGGAGGGCGGGTCGTGTTGGGTCTCGGCGTGTCGGGTCCCCAAGTTGTCGAGGGCTGGTACGGCCAGCCATCGAACCGGCCGCTGGCTCGAACGCGCGAGTACGTATCGATCGTGCGCGCCGCGCTGGCGCGCGAGGAGCACCTGTCGTTCGACGGCGAGTACTACCAACATCCCTATAACGGCGAAGGCAGCGTCGGGCTCGGCAAACCGCTCAAGATCATGACCCACCCAATCCGGTCGGAGATCCCGATCTTTATCGGTGCCGAGGGGCCAAAGAACGTGACCCAAACCGCCGAGATCGCCGATGGCTGGTTGCCGCTGTATTACTCGCCGTATCGCCAAGAGGTGTACGCCGACCAGATCGCCAACGCCAAGGATGGCTTTGAGATCGCCGTGAACATCAGCGTGAATGTCACCGACACGGTCGAAGAGGGCCTGTTACCGGTGAAGGGGTTTTTGGCGTTCTACATCGGCGGCATGGGCGCAAAGGGGCAGAACTATCACACCAAGTTGATGTCGCGGATGGGCTTTGAGGACGAAGCGCTCAAGATCCAGGAGCTGTTTATGTCGGGCAAACGCGATGAAGCGGTGCTTGCGGTGCCCGATGAGTTCGCCGACGAGATCAGTCTGGTTGGGCCAATCGAGCGGATCGCTGAACGACTCGATGCGTGGCGAGACAGCCCGGTGACCATGCTCAACCTGTCGAACCGAGACCCAGAGATCCTCAAGAAGATCGCCGATATAGCGCTGTAAACGCAGAGCACCCGCAGAGAGAAACCTCGGAGCGAGTTGCTGCGCAACTCGCCCCCCAAATGCCCAACTACCGGACCTTCGCGCCGCAGCTGATGGTGGTTTCGTCGGCCGTGGAGGTTTCGGTGGTCCAGGTTTCTTCGCCGAGACCGAGACGACAGGTGGCTTCGCCGCTGGCGGGCTCGAGGTTCTCGACTCGCACGACGACTTCGTCGTCGCGTTGTAGGTCGGCGAGGGCCACGGTTACGGGTAGCTCTCGGGCCTTGAACTGCTGGATGACCTCTCCATCGACCGAGATCTCCACTCGAATCTGGTCGCTGGTGCCCGTGAGTTCCACGAACGGCTTCTCCAAGCTCACACCCGACACTCGGGCGTCGATCGTTTCGGGGCCGGCGAGCCAGGGCACCATCACGGCGGCTGCGGCGGCGAGCAGTACTGCGGTGCCGACCGCAGCGCGGGGGCCGTTGCGCACGTCGATGGTCTTGGGGTTGGGGCGAAGGTCGATGTCGTCGTCGAGGGGCAACGAGTCGTTGGCCACTTCGACCATGCCGCGTTCTTCACGGACATATTCGAGGTTCAAGTTTCCTTGCCACAGCGTCGTGTCGCTGTAGAGGGCGTTCTTGAGCTTGGCGCCATCGAGGTCGGCGCCTCGAAGGTCAGCGCCGCGCAGGTCGGCGCCGCGGAGATCGGCGTCGCACAGCAGCGCGAATCGCAGATCGGAGTTGCGCAGGTCGGCTTGGTTGAGGTCGGCGGCGACGAGTTGGGCCGAGCGTAGGTCGATGAACGCACAGTTCGAGAGGCGCAGCGAAGCGCGGGTCATGTCAGCGCCTCGGGCGACCACGTGGCGCATGTCGGCTTTGTCGAATACCGACTCGACGAGCCCCGACTCGCTGAAGCGACTGTGGGCGAGATTGCATCCGACAAACACCTGACCGTGGAGGTCGCGTCCGTCGAGTTCTTGGTTACGAAGATCTCGGCCGACGAGGGCCAGTTGGTTCACTTCGCTGGTGTCGTCCTGGGTGTAGTTGCGGTTGACGAGCCATTCCGCCCAGAGGAATGGGCCAGCGACCAACGCGGCGGTGAGCATTGCTTGGCCAATGGTCTGGACCCGTCCGGGCGAACCTTGGGTGAGCAGCAACAAGCCAACAAAACCAACGGCGACGACGAGCCCCGCGGCGAGTGGCCACGTGGTGCGTCCTTGCACGTCGTTATTGGACCCGTTTCCGGGGGTGTCCTGCGGTCCCATTACCCAGCCTTCGGCACCTCGGGCGCCTTTGTGAGGGTTTGCGAATGGGGTTTCGGGGCTGAGGTTTACCGCTCAGTAGTGCGCACTTGGGCATTTCCGCTTGGGATTTCGATCGTTCTAGGGTCGAGGAAACTCGCCGATGTCTCTGAGGATGTACCACCGTGCCCAAACTCGATTTCACCGCCTTCGACGCCGACAACCACTACTACGAAGCTGAAGATGCGTTCACCCGCCACATCGACCCAAAGATGGCGCGGCGGGCGATGCAGTGGGCCGAGATCGATGGTCGCAAACGGTTACTCGTCGCGGGCAAGATCAACCGCTTCATTCCGAACCCCACCTTCGATCCGGTAGCTCGACCCGGGTGTCTCGACGATTACTTCCGAGCCAAGACCGCGGTGAAGGACATACGCGAGGCGTTCGGCGAACTCGAACCGATCAGCGCTGCATATCGAAATCGCGACGCCCGCATCGCGCTGCTCGACGAACAAGGGGTCGACGGAACCTTCCTGTTTCCCACGCTGGGCGTAGGGATGGAGACCGCGCTCGAGACCGATGTCGAGGCCATGTCGGCGGCGTTCACGGCGTTTAACCGGTGGCTCGACGACGATTGGGGATTCTCCTACCAGGACCGGCTCTTCTCGGCCGGATACATCTCGCTCGCCGATCCCGACTGGGCGAACGACGAACTCGAGTACCTCCTCGGCCAAGGTGCACGGCTGATCAACCTGCGGGCCGGCTCGGTGCTGGGGTTCGACGGCGAACGTCGATCGCTCGGCCACCCTCGCCACGCAGCGTTCTGGAAGAAGGTGAACGACTCGGGTATCACGGTTGCTTTCCATTCCGGCGATTCGGGCTATTCGTTCATGGCCGGTCACTGGGGACTCGACAACGAATTTGAGGCGTTTCGGTACTCGCCGCTGAAATCATTGCTCACGAGTTCGCCGATCAGCGACGCGATGGCCTCGTTGTTGGCCGAAGGCGTGTTGGCCGAAAACCCTAAAATTCGGGTAGTCACGGTCGAAACCGGGTCGTCGTGGGTTCGGCCGTTGTTCCAAAAACTGGCCAAGACCTTCGGCCAACAAGCGCACGCCTTCGCCGAGGACCCCATCGAGACGTTCCGGCGCCAGATCTGGGTTGCGCCCTACTACGAAGACGATCTGTTCGAACTTCGTGACCTCATCGGTGCCGATCGCATGCTTTTTGGCTCCGATTTCCCTCACGCTGAGGGTTTGGCCGACCCGGTGGCGTTCATCGATGACCTCGACGGATTCGACGACGCCGAAATCAAGCTGATCATGAAGTCCAATGGCGAGGCACTGGTGAAACCCGCCAGCGGCTAATCATCTACAGATTTGGCGAAATTCTGCCGATAACCGGGTATGTCTTTGCTGCCCAACAGCACCAGATTTTCTCTTCGTTTCACTGCGGCGGCAACGATTCAGTCAGCCGATGAAGCTGCGCTCGAAGCGCTTGGCTTTTCCCAAGACGAACTTGTCGATCGCGGGCTCGGTCTCCTGCACCCCAGCGATCGCCCGGTCGTCGGAGGGTTTCTCAAGGCCTTGCGTACCAGCCGCGACCAATCGACGTTCCCCGACCCGATCGAGGTTCGCTTCTTCGCGGCCGACGGCGCCATCGTCGTTTGCACCGCGACCGGCATCAACCGTCTCGACGACGACGCGACGCTCGAGTTGGCCTGTGTGGTGGGCGGGGCCGACGACGGGTCCGAGACTCCCGACGAAACCCTGCACCCCGCAGCCGACTTCGAACCGATCGATCCGCCGCTCCCCAACGACATCGGCATCTTGTTGCGCGACAACGACGTCATCGACATGGCGACCGGCCCGGTCCAGGCCAAGCTTGGCTGCCACCCCGACACGCTCATCGGGCTTCACCTGTGGGAGTTGGTTCACGACGACGACGAACCAGCGTTTCGCGATCACCTAAGCGAGCTCGATGAGTCGGCGGTCGGAACCCACGCCCACTACGGCGAACTTCGGTTCGTCTCGCCCGAGGGTCACGACCATGTCGTCGATGCCGTGGTGCTGGTTCGCCCTTCAGGACTCGTGGTTCGCGCTCGAGAAGTCGAGGCGGGGTCGTCTTCTCTCGATACCGACCTCGGCGACGTTCGCGTCGACGCCGCCGTCGTGTTTGTCGACGAGGAGTTTTCGGTCACCTATGTGAGCGACTCGTTCGCGTCGGTCACGGGTCGAGCGGCCACCGGATCGATTGGCGTCGAGCTGATGTCGGTCGTGCACCCGATCGACCGGCCGTACGTGCAACAACGACTCGAACAGCCGGCGCTCGACGGCGAGATCCATGGCTTTGTTCGGATTCTCGCCGACGACGGCACCTGGGGCTGGTTTGAGGTTCTTGGACGGAACTATCTCGACGACCCGACGGTCGGCCAGATCGCCCTGCATGTCACTCCGGCCGAGACGGCTGCGCCGTCGCCCGCAGACTGGGCGGGCCAACGGGGTTCGTTCAGCACCGACATCGACGGCGCAGTGTGTTTCGTAAACGCTCGCCTGCTCGACGTTGTGGGGCCACCCGAGGCCCATTCGCCCCAGTGGCAAGCCCTGCTCGAGACCGACGAGGACGGCGTTGGCGAAATCGTGGCTGTCGATGTGCCGGGGGCCACCAAACGGTTCCTTCGCAGCCGAGTTCGTGAGGTGTACGGCACCTCGGGTGAGGTAACCGGCACGGTTGGCGTGGTCACCGATGTCACCCGGTTCGTCGTTCATGGCGATCTGCCCGAGCCGATCGACACCGCCGATGGTGGGTCGGTCATCGTGCTCGAACAGCGGGTCCTCGAGGGCAACGGCGATGACGAGTTCGGCGCGACCGAAACCGTTCAGGTGCAGTTCTTGTCGGCCGACCTCGCGCAATTCGTTGGCAACCCCGATCTCCCGAGTCCGCTGGCCGATGTCTTCACCCCCAAAACCGCCTTGGCCGTGAAGTCGCTGATCTGGCCGTCGCTCACCAGCGACGGTTCGTGGGCAGGCAAGCTGTGGCTTCGTTCTGCCCGGGGCGCGGCGACCCCGTTCCAGGCGGAGTTCCATGGGGTCGGCGAGGCCAGCACCTATTCGGCGCTCGTCGCGTCGGGGGTCATCACCGGTATCGACGCCCCGACCGGCGAGCTCGGCGACATGGGTCTCGATCGTCAGACACTCCTGCTGAGCGGCGCGCCACTCAAGCGCCGGCTCGAACGAGCGCTCGCTCGTACCGTGGGTGGCAACGCCATGGTCGCCCTCGCCCTGATCGGCGTCGACAGCATCGAACCGGTCGGACTCGGCCGTCCGAACGCCCCGACCCCCTTTCTCAATCCGGCCGACCGCGCGTTGCTCGAGAACCAGGTTGCCGACCGGCTTACCAGCGCGTGTCGCCACGATGAGATTGCGGCTCGGATCAGCGACGAGCACTATGCCGTGCTTTCGCAGCGTCTGGGCGACGATATCGATGTCGCCCACCTCACCACCCGTTTAGCCGCCGCACTCGAACCGGCATTCGCACTCGACGACCCGGCTCGCTCGTATGAGCTCAGCTTCAGTGTTGGGGTTGCGTCGAGCATCGACGGTCGACGATCGTCCGACGAGTTGTTCCTCAGTGCCGACAACGCCTTGGCCGCCGCCCGAAATCGGGGCCGGACACGCGTGGTGGTCGCCGACTCGCGACCCCCAGTCGATATCGAGGCCCGCCAGGAACAAGAAGAGGCATTCCGTGCTGGTCTGCTCGCCGGCGAGATCGACAACGTGTACCAACCAATCGTCGCCCGAGACCAGATCGACGAGCCACCGCACCGCTACGAAGCGCTGGTGCGGTGGAACGGATCCGACGGCGCGGTTCGAGGGGCCCGTGAGGTTCTCGAACTAGCCAACCGGTTGAACTTGGCTGCCGCGGTTGGCCACCGAGTCGCCGACCGGGCACTCGACTTCATGGCGACCGAACAACGCGCCTCCGGCCGGACCCTCGACATGAACATCAACCTCGGCCGGGCGCAGCTGTATGAGCGGGGCTTCGTCTCGCGCCTCGATGCTTTGCTGCGGTTGTACGACGTGTCGTCGTCGCAGCTCGCGGTCGAACTCTCCGAAACGTTGGTCGTTTCGGCGCTACCCGAAGCCGAGCGTCTGTTTGGCCAACTGAGCGAGATCGGTGTGCGGGTCGTGGTCGACGATGTCGTCGGTCGACTCTTCGCCGCCGGTGGTCGGGCCTCGACCGCATTGGCGGGGGTGGCCGACATGAAGCTCGATCGACGCTTGGTCGAAGGGGTCGGTAGGAACGCCGCCGACACGTCGCAGGTTGCTGGGCTGCTCGCCCGGGCCCGCGAACATCACATCTCGGTCACGGCGGTTGGCGTGGCGACTGGCCGCCAGTCGACGTTGCTCGCCGACCTGGGGTGCGATTCGTTGCAAGGGTTCTTGATCGCCCGGCCCGCCTCGGCGGCCGAACTGACCCTCGCCCCACGATTGTCGCTGGTTGCCAACGAGGAGCCGGAGGCCGGCGTCGCCTAGTCCGTTGACGGGCCGCTGTCTTTACTTCTTCATCACTTCTTCATCCAGGGAAGCTTTTTGCGAGCGTGCGCGTGGTAGTGCTCGGGGATCTGGCGCATGTTGTCGTCGAGGAACCAGTCGTCGTGGCCAAAGATCCGATCGCCGACCTTCGCTAGCTCGGCCTGCATGTGAACCACGGCGTCGTCGGGCGGCACCACGCCGTGGTCTCGCCACACCACCATCGGCACCGAGCAGGCTTCGCACTCGGCGATCCAGCAGGTGTCGTCCTCGTGGTACCACTCGGTGAGGCGGGCGGCCTCGCATAGTTCGCAGTTGGCCATCGGGTCAGGGTAGTCGTCGCACAATCCACCCGTTCGCCACCCCGGTTTGGGAAGCTCTCACGGTGAGTGAGCTAAGCACCCCTGTCCGCGCGATCGACCGAGCGGCGATACGAGTGGTGCTGCCCATCCTCGATCGGTATGCAACCGAACCGCTGCGGATCCGTAACGAATTCAATGATGGATTCGGTGCTGGGGGCACAACCGACTCGATCGAAATCGGCCTCGGGTTCGCTCGGGGCGAGGACCCAGGTCCGGAGTTTGTCGTTCGTCACCCGGCGGTCTGGCGGGCTATCGCCCGCCGCGGCCTCGGCGCCCTGGGTTCGAGTTACGCCGACGGATGGTGGACCACCAGCGACCTTGAAGGGGTCGTGCGGTTCTTTGTGGCGCTGGTCGAGGAAATGCCCTCGGCGCCCAACGTCGACCCCATCACCCGCCGCCTGCGGGCAGCCGCACCCGCCCCGCCAGGACTCGGCGCCGGCGACCCAGCACTGCTTGGCCATATTCTCGATAAAACCATGTTCGACGGAACCGCCCGATACGAACCCGGCACCAACGACCTCTACCAGGCCACCCTGGCCCGCTTTGGCAATGTGTGCGATTCGCTCGATATCCAACCCGACGACCGCATTCTGGAGCTGGGCACTGGCTGGGGCGCGTTCGCGTTGTACGCCGCTCGGGTTCGCCGCTGCGAAGTGGTGTCGGTTGCGTCGTCAGAAACCGAAGCCACATTCGCCCGTCAGCGACTCGCGAACGCCGGTCTCACCGACCAGGTCGAGATCCAGGTGGGCGGCATTGAGTCGATCACCGAACAGTTCACCAAGATCGTTTCGCTCAACTCAAGTGTGTGGTCTTCGGGGCCGCGAATGCTGGCCGAAGCGGTCGACTCGTTGATGGAACCGGGCGGACACGGGCTGGTGATCACCCATGTCGCCGGACCCGAAGGTGTGGCAACCGGTCCGAATCGACCCACGCTCGCCGACCTGTCGAAGTCGTTTGGGCGACACCGGATTCGCAAGCTCACCGAACTGGCCGACGACGACATCCGCAGTACGAGCCACCGCATCTCGAATCTCGCCGCCAGTCAGGAGACCCTCGATCGAGCGGGCTACACCGAACCGGTGATCCGGGCTCGGCGCTTCGATCTCGTGCGCGACAAAGTTCTTGCCGAACGCCTAGCGATCCGGGCGATCGAACTCCAGATTCGTTAGCTACCCAGCTCCGACGCTCAACCTTGGGCGTGGCAGTCCGGGTCTTGACGATCGAGTTGTGGGGCGCGAGCCGGGTCGATGGTTACCGGCAACATGCACGTAACCATGGCACCGTCGGGCGCGATCTCTAACCGGGCTATCGCTGAATCGGCATCGGCGGGTTCGCCCACCGGCCAGATGAAGTGACCCAAGCTCCAGAACACCGGCCGGTTATCGACCAAAGCAAAGGACTGCAAGCGGTGTGGACCATGGCCGACGATCGCATCGACTCCCGCGGCGATGAGCATGTCGGCGTAGTCGCGGTCGCGACGTTCGGGGTCGCGATCGAGCGGGCGACCCCAGTGCACAGTGGCGATCACCAGATCGGCGTTCTCTCGCGCCGCAGCGACCGCGGCCTCGGCTTGTTCGGTCCGTTCGACCGCCGCCACGCCTGCCCGGTCGGGCTCGGCAAAGTTGGAGCCGATCGCCGTCATGGCCAGCACGGCGATGCGCCAGCCGCCGGCCTCGATGATCGTGGGAGCGTAGGCCTCGTCGTCGTTCGTGCCACCGCCCACAACCAAAAGACCAGCGTCGGTCGCTGCGCCGATAGTGGTACGCAACGAGCGACGCCCCTGCAACGGCGCTTCGTCGTTGGCGACCGAAACCACATCGATCCCGATGGTACGTACATCGGTGAACTGGGCCCGATCACACAGCACGTTTTCTGGGCCGTCTTCGGCGGCCTCGTCGGGTTTGGCGGCGCAGGCCAGGTTGGCGATGGTCAGCGCGTCATTGGTGAACAGCCCGGCCGCGCCACTCAGGGGCTTGTCGGCGCCGATAGCAAGGTCGGCCCGAGCCAGTACGTCGCCGACGGCGTGGATAACGACCCGTTCGAGCGGGCGCGGCGGTTTGTCGGGCACCACGACGATACGGGTCTCGAGCGATGGGTCGACCACCTCAAATCCCGCCTCACCAGCGCCCGAACAGGAGGCGGCGAGTAGCGCCAGGACTAACCCCAGCCAGATGGGCCAGGGCACAGTGCGCCCTGGCGAACCGTGCATCAGCCCCGACAGGCGTCTTGTCCGCTGAAGAAGCCGATCTGGAAGGCCCGGGTGCGGGAGAACAGATCAGCGTCGCCCGAGCGGTCGGCTCCGGCTGCGGGGTGACGGAGCCGCAACATGGTTGCCAGCCCCTCATCGAGGTCGTCGGCCGACAGCTGCAGCGGGACCGACGAGGCCCGGTTCAGTGGGTCCGGTACCAAGATAACGCCGTCGTTCACGGCGCCACTCCAGGCTCCAGCGAAACAGTCGGCTACCTCTTCGAGCTGGGCACCCGAAACATTCAGGCCCAAGATGTCGACCATGGCATGGCCGTACTCGTGAGCGAATAGCTGCGATACCGCAAAGTCGCCGATACCGGCGTGAATGCGCTGCAGTTCGTCCTGGTCCCACGAGATCGAGGTGGTCGCCGGGCAGTAGAAGATCGGACCGTGGCTTCGAGTTGTGGCGCCCGGGCAGCTGGGTGCCCCACCGTTCGATGAGCTGAAGGCGTCGAGACCGAGCTGTTCTTCACCGAGTACCCGCAGCAGGTCGTCGCTGTAGAAGTCGTTGTTGGCGTTGATCACCACGTCGAGCGCAATCTCGTAGCTCATGTTCCCGCCGTTCTCGTCGTCCTCGGTGAACACGAGCGGAGTGATACGAGGCTTGTCGCCGCTGCCTTCGCGGTAGCTGGCGCAATAGTCGGGGCCGTTGATGAGACCGTCCTCGAACGAACCGATCCGGTCAAAGGCCGTACCGTGCGCGCCCTGGGCGAGCGGGTTGGTGCCCGGAGGGTCACGCAGCAAGAGGAACCCGGCTACCGCACCATCGAGCTCTTGACGGTTGAACGGTTCGACGACCGTGCTCTCGCCGGCTTGGACGCTGGCGACCCAAGCGCCGGCAAAGCAGTCGGCCTGAAGCTCTTTGAAGATCGTGGAGTTACCTGACACTCGCGCTCGTTCGGGACCTTGAATTGCGTGGCCCCATTCGTGGGCGAGCACCACACCAACCGCCGCGTTGCCAAAGTTCTTGCTGAGGTTGGGGAACAGGTAGAACTCGTCCCAGGTGATGTAGTCGCCCGCCGGGCAATAGATGGCGTTGCTCTTGAGCACCGATGCGGGCAGCCGCTGGCCACAAGACAGCGTGCGCTGGGGAGCTTCGGGGTTAAACGGGAAGAAGTCGGGGGCCCGGTAGTTCTGGCCGTACGTCTGGGGGTACTGCACTTCCCAGTAGGAGTTCACGTCGAGCGCCAACGCGTCGGCGAACTGTACGAGTGCTTGTTGCTCGCCAGCGGAAAGGTCGTTGCGGTTGACACCGCTGACGCCGACGAGGTCGGGGCGGCCATTCGATGCACTGTTGCCGCCGCCTCCGCCGCCACCGGTTCCGCCGCCTCCACCCAAGCCGCCGCTAAAGGCGAGGAAAAGCACGAACAGCACAATCATCCCGATCAGGCCGAGTCCACTCTTGGGAGCGCAGCCGCCGGCGGGCATGCCGCCACCGGTAGGCATTCCGCCGCCGGTGGGAAAGCCGCCGCCGCCGGTACGGCGGGGTCGCCTGGACTGCGGATGCGGGAAACCGCCTCCTCGTGACCGGCCACCGCTTCCGCGTGAACCGCCACCTCGTGGAGCACCTCCGGATCGACCCAGACGCATATTCGAACTCGACTTTCTACAAACAACTAGCTGCTCCCAACGGATTAGGAGCGCTACCAGCGTAGTAGCCGACCAGCGAAAACTTCGGACGGGTGGCCGAAGCGAAGTAGGCAGTGGCCTACCAACGGGCGTGCCGGTTGCCTAGTAAGAGCGTGCTGATGCGGGCATCAGGTCGAGCAGTTCGGCGATCACCGACACTGGTCCAGGGCGAGCAAGACCAAACCCTTGGCCCCGTCGACACCCCATCTCCACCAGCTTCTCGCGATGCTCGGGTTCTTCGATACCTTCGGCGACCACCGCAAGATCAAGGGCTTCGGCGAGCTTGATGATCGACAACACGATCGCCTCGTCGGTTTCGTCGTCTTGCAGGTTCCGGATAAACGCCTGGTCGATCTTCAAAATGTCGACCGGGAACCGTTTGAGGTAGGCCAGCGAGCTAAAGCCGGTGCCAAAGTCATCGATCGCCAAGTGCACGCCGAGGGCTCGCAACTCGCTGAGGAGTCGTAACGATTCCTCTACGTCGGTCATGATCGCCGTTTCGGTGATTTCTAGGCAAAGTTGTTCGGCGGGCAAGCCGCTCTCGGACAGTGCCTCGGCCACCTCGGCCACGATGGTTTCGCGTTCGAGTTGGCGGGCCGACAGGTTGACTCGGATCACCAGCGGTTCGGCCCGGCGGCTGTTCCACTCGGCGCCTTGGCGACATGCTTCGGTCAGTACGAAGCTGCCGATGTCGACCACCAAGCCGGTGTCCTCAGCGATGCCGATGAAAGCTCCGGCGGTCAGCACCCCGTCTTTGGGATGGTTCCACCGAACCAGCGACTCGGCGCCGACGATCTTGTTGGTGATCAGGTCGTATTCGGGTTGGTAGTAGACCTCAAGCTCGCCGTACTCGAGCGCCCGTCGCAACTGGCCTTCGGTCTCGATCCGGTTGGCGACCGCCTCGCGGCTGCTTTCATCGAAGATCTCATAGCGGTGACGGCCCCGTTGCTTGGCCTGATACATGGCGGCGTCGGCGTGGCGCAGGACATCTTCGTTTGCGGTGTCTTCGGCGCTCGGGAAGGCAATGCCCACACTGCCGGTGACAAAGACCTCGTGGATTCCGGCTCGGATGGGTTCCTTCAACAGCTCGATCACCCGTTGGGCGACCGACACCGCTTCCATTTCGCCTACCGGCCCCCGAAGCAGCACGACGAACTCGTCGCCGCCGAGTCGGGCGACCAGGTCGGCTTCTCGAACCGCCAGACGCAGTCGGTCGGCGACGGTTCCAAGGATCTGGTCGCCGACGCTATGGCCGAGTGAGTCGTTCACGACCTTGAACCGGTCGAGGTCGATCATCAATACCGCTGCGTCGTCGGGTGCGCTGGGTGTGCCGAGACACAGGCCGAGTTCGTCGAGGAAGACTCGACGGTTGGCGAGGCCGGTGAGTTCGTCGTGGTTGGCTTGAAATTCGAGGCGCTCGCGGTTGCGACGCGCCCGGGTGACGTCTTCGATGTAGGACAGCACGTGTTCGGCAACGCCATCGGGCGAGGGAATTCGCACCGAGTTGACTCGACCAAACACCGGTCGATGGTCGGGACGGAAGAAGGCGAGTTCTCCCTTATGTCCGTCGGCAGCGTCGTCGAGCCAGCTGTCTTTGGCGTCGATGTAGTCGCCGAGGCCGTTGCCGATCAGGTGGTCTTCGTCGACGCCAAGGAAGCGAGCGAACGATGGGTTGGTCGACACGATCTGATTGTCGACATCGGTGACCAGAATGCCGACGGGCGCCTGGGAGAACGATGAGGCGAGGTATCGCTCGGCCTCGAGGCGAGCATCGAGTTGGCCGACCAGCGCAGCGATGGTTTCCAGCGACCGAATTTCAAGCTCGTGCCAGGCGGCGCCCGGCTCGCGCTCAAAGACCAGCGCGCCCGTGGTTGCCCCGCCGGTCACCAGCGGCACCAACAGGTACGACCCTTCGGTCAGTTGGTCGCGTCCATCGGGCGGGAACAGTTCGTGGCTGTTGTACACGTGGCCCACCGGTTCGGGTAGGGCAACAACATCGGCGAGACCCGAGCCAGGTACGACCGCAAAGTCGCGGACCCGGTGACCCAAGCCTTGGGTTTCTTCGCCCGACCAGGCTTCGGTTACCGCAATGCGATGGACCGTCTGATCGAACCGCCACCGCATCACGCGGCGCACATCGAAGAAGGCACCGAGGGCAGCAAGAGCTTCGCGGCTACGGGCTCCTCCGGTGGTTGGGGTGGCGTCGATCAACGTCGCGGCGACCCGGCGAACCAGGTCCTCCACGCTGAGGCGTTGTCGTGATGCGGCCTCGACGGTTGTGCGGGCTCGCAGCTGGGTAGCCAGGTTCGCAAAGGTCGACAGGCTCGCCAGTTCGGCGTCGGACCAGGTGCGCCGGTTCGAGGCCACGGCCAGCACGGTCGCCGCCTGGAACCGACCGACGGCCACGGGGACAAAGGCCACCGCATCGGCAGCGGTGCTCGCCAGGAGGGCTCTGTTCAGTTCGAGTTGGTCGACCGTGCCCGTGGTTGGTTGGGTCGAGGAGAACAGGTCGGTGAGGACGGGTGAATCGAGCGGCAAGGTTTGCGCGACGTCAGGAGTGCTGGGCCGGGCGGGTGCCACCCACTCGTTGACCAACGTCGATTCTCCAGCAGCGAGGGCCGTGTCGCGAAGTTGCAGCACATCGAGCTTGAGTACTCGTGCGATGCGGCCCATCGCACGGGTGATGTCTTCGTCGACGGTCTCCCATCGCGATTCGAGGAAGTTCGCGCTGATCGAGCCGAGCAGGGCGTCGAGGCGGGTGGCCTGTTCGTGGGCTTGTTCGATCGTGCGTTGCTCGGACCGGTCGGTGATGTGCATCGCAAACAGTGGCTCGTGATGGTTCACCCGCTGGAGCGTCATCTCGGTCGCCCGACGCTCGTCGCCGTGCTGCGCTTGGGTCTCAAAGGTGAGCGACCGGCGTTCGCCGCGCAGCAACTCGCTTAGGGCGCTGAGGGTTTCGGACGGTAGGTCTTTGAGGTTGGCAAAGATTGGCTTGCCGACCAGCGCGGCGGGCTTGTGGCCAAAGGCATCGGTGGCCGCTGGGTTGGCGGTCAGGATCCGCAGTTGCTGGTCGAAGAGCACCACCGGGTGAGGCGACCCCCGAAACGATGCTCGGACCAACGCGAGCAGATCCGAGGAGGTACTCGGTGCTGTCGGTGTTCGTGGTTGCGAATTTCCCACCAAAGCCATACTCGCTTTATCGGCAGAACCACCCCGGTTGCTTGAGCGCTGATCGGCAAACGACCCCATCCTGGGTGCGAGATAATTCGCGCTAGGTTCGGCCTATGGTTTCCCCAGCTCAGCGTGATGAAGTTCCGGCCGGTCTGCATCGATATGCCGATGGCCGGATCGGGTGTTGGTGGGCGGGTGACGACGAGCCCTACCAGCACTACCACGACACCGAGTGGGGCCGACCCACCACCGACGATCGGCGACTGTTCGAAAAGGTTTGCCTCGAAGGGTTTCAGGCCGGTCTTTCGTGGCTGACGATCCTTCGCAAGCGCGAGGCCTTTCGCATGGCGTTTGCCGACTTCGATGCCGAGGTCGTGGCGGCCTATTCCGAGCGAGATGTCCTACGACTACTCGATAACGCGGGCATCATCCGCCACCGCGGCAAAATTGAAGCCACGATCAACAATGCGCAACGCCTCCCCGACATCGTCGAAGAGTTTGGGTCGTTCAGTTCGTACTTGTGGGGGTTCCAGCCCGAACCCGATCAGCGGCCCGCCGTGATCGACTACGCGACGATGAGCGAGATCGCCGTGACCCCTGAATCGACGGCGCTTAGCAAAGACCTTAAGAAGCGGGGCTGGAAGTTTGTTGGGCCGACCACGATGTACGCCATGATGCAAGCGATGGGTTTGGTGAACGATCACCTCGAAGGCTGCTGGGTCCGAGCCGAACTCGAGGCCTAGCGGCCGACCCGCCGTTCGGCGAAGAGTTCACGTGAGCGAAAAAGTTTGCGGGTCATGGTTGTCGGATGGTGATGCGCCGATAACGTTTGGTGGCTGATCGAAATGGCTCCTCCGACGTCGGTGTCGGAGAATCCGCCTCGCGACGCAACGTACTGGTGTAAGGGCGGAGAACCCATCCACCGGAAGTGAAAATGGCTGCTCTAGAGCCCCTAGATCCAGAGCTAAAAACCGAATATCGAATCGCAGAAACCCCCCGTCACCTGGGAGTTTCGCTCCTTGAGCCGACCTGGTACGCCACGGTTGGCAAGCGCATCTTTGACCTGGTTGTCGGGTCGCTGCTCGCGGTTGTTCTCTTGCCGTTGCTGGCGTTGTCGGCTGTGGTCGTTCTGCTTTCGGTCGGTCGACCAATGTTTTATCGCCAAGTGCGAGTAGGCGCCGGGGGCCGCCCGTTCCGGATCATCAAATTCCGTACGATGACTGCCGAGCCGGTCATCGACCTAACCGACTCGCGGGTAGCCGATGGCCCGGTCGGCCTCGTGGTCGATACCCAGAACCGGACGACCCGGGCAACCCGGCTTTTGCGCCGGTTGAGCCTCGACGAACTTCCCCAGATCTTCAATGTTCTGCGCGGCGAGATGAGTCTGGTTGGCCCTCGGCCTGAGGTTTGGGCGCTCGCTGCTGAAGCTGGGTTGATCAACCATGCTCGCAACCAGGTGAAGCCGGGAATGACCGGCCTGTGGCAGATCTCTCCCGAACGCCGGGGCGAGATTGCCGACGGGGTGCAACTCGACCTCGACTATGTCGCGTCGGTATCGCTACGGACCGACTTGGCTGTGCTGTTGCGTACGCCGATGGCCGTGCTGGCGTCCAACACCGAATAACACCGCACCGAGTAGCACGCAGGGCGAGCACCCGCAGGACCATTTGGTCCTTTGTATACTTTCGTGTAGTTTCAGTCTATTCCACACAATTCGTTCCTCCCGGTTTGTTCCGGTGACGGGGCCAAGGCGTGTGGAACCTCGACTTCCTCCCGAGTTTTCACCAACTAGCGCACCGCTTGGTCCGCCGAGCGGGTGCGTGGCGAACCATCGCATCGGGAGTTGTGCTTATGCCGGTACGTACCGGGTCTCTTTTCGGATTCCAGTTCTGTGCCCGAGGCGTTCGACGCGCTGGTCGCCCAACGCAATCACAGAGAAGAGAGCAGTGTTATGTCCGAAGTACTGATCATGAACAAAGAGCAAATGGTTACCCTCAAGCGGGATTTCTTGGCCCGCGCCGAGCAGGTACAAGAGTTGCGCAACGGCCTGCAACGCACCCTCGACGGGACCACGTGGGATGGGCGACGGGCCCGAGAGTTTCGCCAGCTTTGGGTCGCAGAGTTTGCACCGAATCTGGTCAAGCTCGAGCAAGCGTTGCGCGAGAACGGGCGCTTCATTGGCAAAGAGCGCGCCAACGCCATCACCGCGATGGATTCCTAGACCACCACCAGAGGCGAGGGTTGGGCGACGCATGAACGTCGTCGTCGAACACCTCGCCCGGCGGCGGGTCGTGATGATCGCGACGGCCGGGCCGGACCATCTGGTGGGCGATCTGGCGCTGGCGATCGCCAGCGGCGGAGGACACTGGGCCGACTTCGCGACCGCGACCCGATTCGAGATCGACGGAGTCGCTCAGGAGGCGTCGACGCCCCTTGGTGAGTCGGGGCTCCGGCCCGGGTCGGTCGTGCGGCACGCTGTCGAGTCGCCGACCTTTCATGACCGCGGCGGAGCCGCCCTCGGTGTGCTCGACGTGGTCGGTGGCCTCGAGTCGGGCCAGTCGCTCACGTTGCGCCCTGGCCGTTATGTGGTCGGACGCCTTCGCAGTGCCGACCTCACGCTCGAGTCGGCGACCGTTTCGCGACGACATGCCCGCCTCGATGTGTCGGCGGGCGGCGACCTTTCGATCACCGACCTCGGCTCGCACAATGGCACTGCGGTGCTGGGTCGATCCGCACGTGCCCTTTCGGTCGCGGGCGAACCACAACCGCTGGCGTGGGCGAGCCACGTCCGTGCCGGATCGGTAACCCTGGCGGCTCACGAGCCACCCACCGACGATGCGCCCCATCACCTCGCATCCCAACCGGTCTTTGGTGGAGTCGGTAGTCGACCGGTGTTTAACCGTCAGCCGAGGCCGCCCCTGGGTGGGCAAGGCCCACCGATGCACTTTCCCCAGCGGGGTAGGCCTGAGCGCTATTCACCTCGGTTCTCGTGGGCGGCGATCGTTGCCCCGTTGGTGCTCGGCGTCGCCATGGCGGTGTTGTGGGATCCGCTGTTCGCGCTCTTCATCTTGTTGAGCCCCGTGCTGACCTTGGCGAACTGGTGGGAGGAGCGTCATCAGCACCGCCGTGAACGCAAGCGTCTCGAGCGAGACTTCACCCATGACCTCGCCCGGTTCGAGACCGAGCTGCAACAGCGCTTGGTCGTCGAGGCGAATCGCCGCTGGGCGCAACATCACCACCTCGCCGAGGTGCGGCGCCGGGTCGTGGTACCGAGCGTGCGACTATGGGAACGGCGACCTCACCACGCTGACTTCCTGCGGGTTTCGATCGGCCGAGGCGACGCGGGGTGGACGCCGCCCACCAACGACGAGCAAGACCAAAAGCCCGAACCCGAGGTGGCCGAGTTGCTCGCCACCACCTCGATCCTGGCCGACGTGCCGATCGAACTCGACCTCTCGGCGGGCACGGTGGTGGGACTCACCGGCGATCGCCACAGCCGGACGAGCCGAGCGGTCGCCCGGTCGATCATCGCGCAGTTGGTCGTGCATCACGGCCCGGCCGACCTGGAGATCGGCGTACTGGTCGAACCAGGAACCGCTCACCATTGGGAGTGGGCCAGTCTCGTGCCTCACGCGATCGATCGGCACGGTGCCGGCCGCGGCGGGTTGATTGGAGTGGGCGAACACCGGATCGCCGAGCTGGCGAACCGGTGGGTTGGCCGCTCGGGCGAATCGGTTCCGGCGGTGGTGGTGGTCGACGGCGAGTCGTTGTTCGCCGGACGCGACGCACCGGTTCGACGGCTCGCTCAAGCCCCCAACGTCACCCTCGTCGTCCTCGCACCGAACGCCGACTGGCTGCCCGGCCGAACCGAAACGATCGTCGAAACGTCGAGTGAAGCCGGCGTAGCGGTGGTTCGAACCGTGAACGGGCCGGTCTCTGGGCCGGTACTGCTCGACGGGCTCGCAAGCAGCGCCGCGTGGCGAATTGGCGCCGCGTCGGCCCGCTTCGACGACCCCGAATTACAAATCGCCGGCGCCGGAGTTCCCGCCAGCACGGGACTCGGTGTGCTCTTTGGCGAACCGGTCACGGCGGAGTCGATCGGTCGGCGTTGGGCGTCGAGTGCCGCCTCGGGTTCGATCGCCACGCCCATCGGCATCGATGCGTTCGGTACCGTCATGCTCGACCTCATCGCCGACGGACCTCACGGTTTGGTCGGGGGTACGACCGGCTCGGGGAAAAGCGAGCTGCTCCGAACGATGGTTGCTTCCTTGGCCGCCACTGCCGACACCGAGACGGTCTCGTTTCTCCTCATCGACTACAAGGGCGGCAGTGCCTTCGACGGGTGCGTCGGGCTACCCCACACGGTCGGGGTCGTGACCGACCTCGATCCTGCCCTCAGCGAACGCGCCCTGCGGTGTCTCGAGGCCGAACTCGAATATCGCGAACGCCTACTGCGGTCGTTTGCGGTCGAAAGCATCGACGCATATCGAGATCGACGAGCGGTGGACTCGGGACTCGAACCGTTGCCGCGGCTCGTGGTCGTTATCGATGAGTTCGCGACGTTGCGCACCGAACTACCCGATTTCGTCGACGCGCTTATCGGCGTTGCGCAGCGCGGCCGGAGTCTCGGGGTACACCTCATCTTGGCCACCCAACGTCCGAGTGGTGCGGTCGATGACAACATCCGAACCAACACCAACATTCGGATCGCCCTTCGCGTCCTCGACGCTGCCGATTCGATCGATGTGATCGGGATCGACGATGCGGCGGCGATTGGCGCCGCTCAGCCTGGCCGGGCTTGTTTGCGGTCGGGTCCAAAGGCGGTCACCACCTTTCAGTCAGCTCGCGTTACCGGCCCCGCGCCGAGCGACGCCGACCACAACTTGGTCGTCGTGCCGACCTGGCTTGGCGAGCCGGTAGAGCCCTTCGACCCCACGCAGCGCCAGGCCGATGGGGTCACCGAGCTCCAAGGTCTGGTCGAGGCGACGCTCGAGGCTCACGCCGCGACCGGCCACGCGCTTCCTCGGCGACCGTGGCCCGACCCGTTGGCGGCTGACCTCATGTTGGGTGATGTCGGCGGGCATCCCGATTCGTTTGGGCTCGTCGACGATCCCGAACAACAACGCCAGTTCCCCCTTAGGTGGGAAATGAGTGACGCAAACGCGGTCGTCGTTGGAGCGAACCGGAGCGGAAAGACCACCGCGTTGCGCTCGATGGTGGTCGCCGCGACTATCGAGCGATCGCCCGACGAGCTCCACGTGTACGTCGTCGACTTCGGCAAAGGGGACCTGGTCGACCTCGGCGATCTCGCCCATGTGGGGGCGGTGGTGACCGCGGCGGAGACCGAACGCCAAGAACGATTGATGCGGCGACTAGCCGATGAAGTGCACGATCGGCGAGCGACCGACCCCGCCGTGGTTGCCGCCCGGCCGCGGATTCTGCTGGTTGTCGACGGCCTCGACACCATGCGCCGCCGCCACGAGGACAACTACGCGTTGGCCGACCGTTTCGAGTCGGTGTTCCTCGACGGGTCGGCGGTGGGTGTCCACACGGTTGTGGCCACCAGCTCACCGCTCGGTCTGGCCAACCTGTCGACCGCAATCTCGTTCCAGCTGTACCTCCGGTTGAGCGATCCGTCGGAGCTGCGCGAGATCGGGGTACGAGGCACGGTCGATCCTGAGCCGCCCCCGGGCCGGGGCCACCTCGGACCGCACGGTCTCGAAGCTCAGGTGGCGGTAGTCGACCAGGCCGGTTGGGCCATCGCGCTCGCTCATCGGGCGCAGGTGGGCCCGCAACAGGTCGGCGTGCTCGGCCAAGCGGTCTGCCTGGACGAACTGTTTGACGAATGGGACGAGGACACGACTGGCCAGAACCGTGTCGAAGGTCTGGTGGTGGGCCGCTCAGCGAACCAGCTCGAGCCGGTTGTGGTCGCCGGCGAGGTTGGCCAGCATCTGCTCGTGGTGGGCCCGGCCCGATCGGGTCGATCGAACGCTCTCCAGGTGCTTGCGGCGAGCGTTCGGCGGATGGGAGCACGGGGCGTGTGGCTCGGCGACCACCGCGACTGCGAACACGGTAATTCCGAACATTGTGATCCCGAACATAGTGATCCCGAACGGATTGGCTACGGCGATCTGCACTGTCTCGCATCGTCCGAGTGGGCGCCTACCTATCTTTTTGTCGACGATGCGGCTGGGGTCGACGACCCCGATGGTGAGCTCGTTCGGCTGTTGAGCGGCGATGCGGTCACGGTCATCGCCGCCGGCCGGACAGATCGACTGCGGGCTGCGTATGGCCACTGGACCAACGAGTTTCGACACCAACGCCGAGCGTTGGTGCTGTGGCCCGACATGCTCGATGGGGATCTCATCGGTGTCGACATCGACAGCTCGATCGTTCGGTCGTTGGCCGACGCGAAGTTTGCTGGTCGAGCGGTGTTGGTGGGCGACGGAGAGCAGATCGTGGTGCAGATCGCCACGGACGAGGCCTAGTCGTCGGGGTTGCGCTCGCGCAGGAAGTTTTCGACCTCGGTCGCCAGGTCGACTCCACTCAGATCGAGGTTGCCCGATTCGTCGAAGTTCGACTCGAGTTCGCTGACGTACGCCGATACTTCCGGGTCGCCAATAACCGCGGCGTCGACCATCTGTTGCCAGCCTTCGGCCATGCCGCCGAGTCCGTCGCTGCGCGTCGAGATACCGGTGACCGCCTCGAGGCGAGCGAGTAGCGCTTGGGTTGCCTTGGGGCTGGGTTCGCCCATCACGTAGTGCGGTACCGATACCCGCAGCGAGATGACGGGCAGTCCAGCGGCATCGAGCGCGTTGTGGATGACACCAGTAACCCCCGATGGGCCCTCGTAGCTCGGTCGTCCGAGTCCGAGCCGAAGCGCCAGTTCGGCGTCGGTGGCGCTGCCCACCACTTCGATCGGGCGGGTGTGGGGCACCATGCCGGGCGAAGACCCGAGGGTCACAAACAATTCGGCGCCGGTGGCGCGGCCGATCTCCACCACCTGTTCGGCGAAGGTCTTCCAGCGGAGATGAGGCTCGACCCCGACGATGGTCAAGATGTCGCGATGATCGCCAGCTTGTAGGAGGCGACAGTACGAGTCGGGCCAGTCGATCACCCGTTGGCCCTCGACCAGGCGGACCTGGGGTCGCTGTTGTTGGAAATCAAAGAACGTTTCGGAATCGATGGTGGCCAACATCGTTGGATCGTGCTGGCTATGTAGCCAGTCGGTGGCGGCGGTGGCCGCTCCGCCGGCGTTAAAGAACCCGTCAAACGCCGCGATAACGATGGGTCGACGAGTGGTTTCGGGATGGTCGCCTGACCACTGAAGTTCGCTCACTTGGGAGAGTTTCGCACAGCCCGCGGCCCTTTCTGCGCCAGGGTGAGGTTGAATATCACGGTACGTGGTTGCGGTTCCGCATCGTTCTTTGCAAAGGTGGGGACCGCAGAACCGGGGGAGAGACTCAAGTGATTCTTGGGCCTTGGTGTGGCGCATGCGGTATTTGTTCGGTACTGATGGTGGTGTTCCTAACGCAACTATCGGGCGACAGTGGCGGCTGTGAACAAGCAATGCGTTGGAAATGCGCTGGTCACAGCGTGTGAATACCTGCGGTTCGAAAGTCGAGTCGCCGATAGTGGAGCAAGGGCAGGGGCGTAATGGTTCAAACCAACCAAGGGAAAAATGGGTTGGCAGCATTGGGGGTTGTCGTCGCGGTGCTCGCGATGATTGCCACGTTGTTAGGAGCGGCGCCTACCGCCGCATCGAGTGGATTGGCGAGCGAAGGGGTGGTGAGCACCGACCGACTCGGCGATGCTCTTGACTTCAGTAACGCCGATGTCCAACCGTTCGCCGCCACGGTGAACGGCAACGGCATGATCGATATCGAGGTGCTCACCGCCGACACCGGCGAGGTCGCCGATGAACTGCGGGCGCTCGGTGCAACCGTGAACGGCAGCCAGGACGGCGCGGCGGTGCATGTCGAGGCGACCCCCGAAATGATTAGCCAGATCGAAGCGATCAACGGCGTCGACGGCGTCTTGCCAGCCTTGCAGGTCGTCAACGCCCGAGGTTCGGTCGTCGGCGAAGAGGTGGCTCACATCGGCGCTCCCACCTGGCACGCCGCCGGCGCAACCGGCAAGGGTGTGCGAGTTCTACTCGTCGACCAGTTCGGTAAGGCAATCTGGGATCGGGCCCGAGCATCGAAGGATGTCCCGAAACCATCCGGCACGTTCTGCTCGGTCCGCGGCCGCGACTGCAGCGTCTGGGACGTGGTGAACCCGAACGAACCGCACGGCACCGCCGTGGCCGAAATGGTCCACGAACTCGCCCCCAACGCCAAGATCTACCTGGCGACCCAAGGCACGACCGTCGACCTTCCTCGGATCGTCGACTACGCCATCTCGAACAAGATCGACATCATCTCGATGTCGCAGGTGCTCACCGGCTTTGATACCCCAGGTAACGGCACCGGCACCTGGAACGCCGCGGCGGCCAAGGCAGCCGACAACGGCATTGCCTTCTTTGCCTCGAGCGGTAACCGCGGCGGTGTTCCTGGAGCAACCACCGCGCAAGAACGTGGCGTGTACTACCGAGGACCGTTCACCGACACCAACAACGACGGCATCCACGAGTTCGTGCCCGGCGGCGATGAGCTGATGGGCTACCAGACCTGTAACGGTCAGATCAGCGCTCGTTGGAACGACTTTGATTCCACCGGTACCGAGTTTGGCTTCACCGCCAGCAACGCGACCGACTACGAACTCATCGTGGTCGACAATCTCGATCAGACGCCGTTGCCGATCAAGTATCGCAGTACCGAACGTCAAGGTTCGCCCGGCCAGTTGCCGATCGAATTCGCACCCGGCGACGATTGCCGTTCCGGCCAGGTCGACTTTGTGGCGGTACGCATGGTCAGCCCGGGTAACGGCACCCAGGGCGACATCATTGAGATCATGGCCGCCAACGGTCAGTTCGAGTACTACCAGAACCCATACTCGGCCGCGATCCCAATCGTCGATAGCAAGCGGGCTGGCATCTTTGGTGTCGGCGCCGTCGACCCGGTCGGCGGAAACCAGATTGCGACCTACAGCTCGCAGGGTCCGACCACCGACGGACGTATGACCCCGAAGATTTCGGGTGCGGCGTGTGTCGAGACCACCGCCTATGGCCCGAACCAGTGCTTCAACGGCACGAGTGCCGGTGCGCCTTCGGTGGCCGGTTTCGCGGCGTTGGTTCTGTCGTCTGGATTGGCCAAGAACCCGGCGCAACTGGAGGCCTTCCTGGCGAGCAACGCCATCGACCGGGGCCCCCGTGGCGCCGACTCGATCTTTGGTCACGGTGAAGCGATTGCGATCAGTGCACCGTGCGGTGGCCGTTTGGCTACCAAGGTCGGAACTAACGGTAAGGACACCCTCAAGGGCACCAAGAAGGCCGATGTCATCGCGGGTCTTGGCGGCAACGACAAGATCATCGGTAAGGGTGGAAACGACATCTTGTGCGGTAACGGCGGCAACGACACCTTGATCGGTGGCGGCGGCAAGGACACCTGTTACAGCAATGCGCTTGGTCTCAAGAAGGACAAGGGTAAGTACAAGAAGTGTAAGAAGAAGAAGTAACACCAACCCGTAGCGAAGCGTCGCATCGGCGCTTTGATCGGTAGCGACGGACGGCACCTCAGGGTGCCGTCCGTTTCGGTTTTCAGCCGAGCGGCTCTGCTTTGCAACTAGTGTGCGGGTATGGGAAAGAACAAAGAGCCACTCGAACGTATGGAAGAACTCGGCCAGCAGGCCTACGACGTGATCTCGGCCGGACTGACCGACATCGTTGGTCGTCTGCAAGAACTCGCCGAAACGATCGAAGAAAAGGTCGAAGAACAGTTCCGAGCCGCCAGCGGAACGCCGACTCCGGCCAAGAAGGCGGCAGCGAAGAAGGCTCCGGCCAAGAAGGCGGCGGCGAAGAAGGCACCGGCCAAGAAGGCGGCGGCGAAGAAAGCTCCGGCCAAGAAGGCGGCCCCGGCCAAGAAGAAGGTCACTGCCAAGAAGAAGGCCCCGGCCAAGAAGAAGCCAGCGGCCAAAAAGAGCACGGCGAAGAAGGCGGCCAAGAAAGCTCCGGCCAAGAAGAAGGCCACTGCCAAGAAGAAGGCCCCGGCGAAGAAGTCCGCAGCGAAGAAACCAGCGGCGAAGAAGTCAGCGGCTAAGAAGTAGCTACACCAGGTTTGGGGGAACCGTTGCGCACTAGGTCACATCGTCAGCACCATAAGGACTCATCGAGTTCGCGGTGGCTGGTCTTGGTTGGCGCGCTGGTGTTGGCTATCGCGGGCCCCTTTGTTGGGGTGGCCCACGCCCAATCCGATAGCGACGCGGGTCCGCCGTGTCCGACGGCTGAGCAGTTGGTGTCGGGGGCCAACGCCATCGTGGTCGGCAGTGTGGTCGAAGTTCGCGACGCCGCGCCCGACGGCGAGTATGGCGACGTGGTGGTCATCGACATCTTGTCGATCGAAAAAGGTGGGGCCCAGAATCCGCTGGCGGTGACCTACCCGAAAAACGAGCCGTTCCCCGACCTGGTGCCCGAAACCGAACTCAACGTGGTGGTCCAGTACGACACCGAGACGGGCCGGGCCAGCTCGACGATCGCCTGTGGCCGGACCATCCGCGCCGATGGCGAACCGCTGCTCATCGCCGACGAGAACGATCGCGGCGATTTGGCCACCACGGCGGGCGAAACCGCTCGACAAGCACTCACCGTGCTGGGATTCGGCGGTGCCGCAGTGATTGGACTCACTCTGTTTTGGCGGTTCTTTCGGGAATTTCGGCCCCGTCTTTCCTAGTTGTAGCTAGAGCGAGGCTGCTTCTGGCGTTGCGTGCGAGCCGTTTCGGCGACTACTCGGTGCCACGATTTCACGCGACAATGAGAGTCGCCGAAGCGTCTTGTAACTAACCGAACTCCACCAGTCAGGGGATTTGATCCGCCATCGTGAAAGCCCGCTCCCTCGCCGCATCGTTTCTCACCGTTCTCGCAATCGGATTCTTGACGGTTGGGGTGTTGTGGTGGACCGGTGCCGTCTCGATCAACTGGCCGTGGAACAACATCGAACTCAACGTGGCGTCGTCAAAGACGGTCGTCGCTCCCGATGCTCCGGCCCGGATTTACCGGGTCGAGCCGTTGGCACTCGACTGCCGGGCCCGAATTTCGGCCGTCGTGCCGGTCAAAGGCAAGAAGGAACATGAACTCGCGGGCCGGGTCTACCGAACCGACACGGTGGAAATGGAAGCGTTCGGCGATGTTGATACATGCGTGAACGCCGAATTGGTCGAGATCGAAGAGCGCGACGACGGCACAACCAAGGTGACGATTCCCGCCGAGGCGATCGAGTTCGTTCGCCCCCGGGTCGATGCGGTGGCTACTCGCGACAGCGTTCGGTTCGATAAGGGGTTGATCGGAAAGCTCACCGATGCGTTTCCTTGGGTGAGCGATAACGAGTCGCTGACCTCCAACGCCTACGCCTTCGCCCAAACGGTGATCGGTGGGAGTGAGTGCATGGAACAGGCCTACGTGGTGACCGAGCAGGTCTTGGTCGAGGCGTACGCTGAGCACGCACGGGAGAGTGGCGGGAATCCTGACCGGGTCGAGGTGGAGATCGTCGGGACCCCCGACTTTGATCAAAACGCGCCCCTGACCGAACTCGATGGCACCGACTTTGAGGTTCGAAACGACCAGGTTGAGTGCGAGGTCGCCGATGGGGCAACCGACCAAGCGGGCGTAGAAATTGTCCAATAAACACGTCGTGGTTCTCGGGTAGGGGAGCGGCGGTCTAGGATCACCTCTATGGCTTTCCCCCCAAGCCCCACCCCACGACTCGCCCGCCAACTGGCCGAACAAGAGGCCCTCCTCGCCGGGCAGAACCTGGTTGGCCCTGAGCATTTGTTGGTGGCCCTCGCGTCTCGTGATCTCGAACCGGGCCCCACGGCGCTCGGCGCCTTTGGGCTCACCGCCAACTTGTTGCGGGTCGCCCTGCACGAGCTGTTCGACCAGGCATTGGCCCGGCCTATTGGTCGCCTCGGTTTCAGCGTTTTGGCCGAACGGGCCTTCTACAACGCCGAGTTGTTTGCGGCGAGCGAGTCGAGCCCGGTCGCCCAGCGACACCTGCTCGCTGGTGTGCTGTCGGTCGATTCCCAGAACGTGACCCGCATGTTGTCCAAACTCGGCACTTCGGCCGGAGCAATCCAGCGCGTGTTGGGCCTTGGGCCAGTACCGGTTCGGCGAGGCCCCGAGCCGACGACGACGCCGATCGTTTCGGAAACGGTGAGCACGACCTCCTCCACCGCGTTGGCCACCCGGCTCGACGATCTCAACGACCGGGTCGATCAGCTCACCAACCTGGTGGAAGACCTGCTGGCGAGGTAACGAGCGCGCAGTTAGGTCCTCAAGTTTGAGGCGTGCCATGTCGAAACCCTTTCTTACCGACAGTGAGTTCGGGCGGAGAAGGACAAACAGCACGCAATGCCAGCAAACGACATCGTTTCGTATCACGACGCAGCCCACTTGCTTCGTCGCGCCGGGTTTGGGGGCACGCCAAAACAAGCCCGCGAGCTGAAGGGGCTAACCCGGGCTGCCGCCGTTGACCAGCTGCTCGACTTTGGGACCCAAACCCCAGAGCGGCCGCCGTTCTACCCCAACGAGAGTGAGTGGCAGCAGAACCTCAAGGCCATGCAGTGGTGGGTCGCCAAGATGGGCAGCACCCGGTATCCGCTGCAGGAAAAGATGACCCTTTTCTGGCACGGTCACTTTGCGACCAGCTGGGAAAAGGTCAAAGAACAAGCGTTGATGAACGACCAAAACCACGTGCTGCGCACCAAGGGCATGGGCGACTTCGCCGAGCTGTGCACCGAGATCTCGCTCGGTTCAGCGATGTTGATTTACCTCGATAACGAAACCAACGTGGCGGGCGCCGAGCAAGAGAACTTCGCCCGTGAGCTGATGGAACTCTTTACGATCGGCGTCGGCAACTTCTCCGAAAAAGAGGTCGTTGCGATGGCCAAGGCCTGGACGGGACACAACACCCGCGGCTTTGTAAATCGAAACGGTAACTGGGTGTATGACCCCACCTACGTGTTCAACAAAGACGAACACGACGGCTCGAACAAGACGCTGTTTGGCATCACCAAAAAGTGGAACGGTCCCGACACCATCGACGAACTTGTGCATGGTGTGCGCCAGGAGATGACCGCTCGCTTCATCGCCACCAAGTTGTGGAAGTTCTTGGCGACGGGTGCTCCGTCCGAGGCGGTCATCGATCGCCTCACCGCAGCCTTTGTCGATTCGGGAATGATCATCGAAGCGCTGGTCCGAGCTGTACTACTCGAAGACGACTTCTGGTCCGAAGATGCACGCTACGGACTCGTCCGTAGCCCCGTCGAATACCTGGTTGCGCTCATGGCGGTGACCGGATGGACATCTGAAGAGGTGCCGATTCGCTGGTACATGGACCCCATGGGCCAAACCTTGTTCAACCCGCCCGACGTGGCTGGTTGGGGCACCGACACCTACTGGCTTTCGACCGCAACCGCATGGGCCCGAGCCCGCTTTGTGAACGAGTGGCAGTGGAAGGTTCGCAAGTCCGATTTGATGCTGGGAATCGAAGACATGCCGGTCGACGAGGCGATCGACCTGGTCTTCACCACCTTCAACATCACCGAACCGAGTCCGGTAACCCGGGCCCGTTTCGAGGCCTGGTTCCGCGGCGCCATCAAAGGCGACCGGACCTGGGCGATCCAGTCCAACGCATTTGTACTCGGTGCCCTGTGCCCTGAGTTCCAGATGGTCTAGGGGGACCCACATGACGAACCGAACGAACCCATCACCAAAGGCCAAGATGAACTTCTCCAAGACCAAGGCGCACGAACCCGAGGTTGGCGAGATCTACGCATCGTTGTGCCGGCCCGAATCCGGAGCGCTCAGCGTCGACCGGCGCCGCTTTCTTCAGGGATCACTCGCGCTCGGCGGTGCCGCAGCGCTCGGCCCTTCGATGTTTGCCAACGAAGCGGCCGCCCTTGGGGACGACGACCGCATCCTGGTCTGTGTCTACATGGCTGGCGGCAACGACGGTCTGAACATGATCGCCCCGCTCGACAGCGGTGCGTACTTCGACGCTCGAAAGTCGTTGTCGATCGACGCGACCAACGCCCACAAGATCGCCAAGAACCGTTACCTGCATCCAATGCTCGGTGGACTCGCCGAGCGTTACCGCGCCGGCGAGGTAGCCATTGTGGAAGGCGTTGGGTTCGCCGACGACGATCACAGCCACTTCAGCTCGATCAAAACCTGGATGGGTGCGAGCACCTACCACGGCCCGGGGGCCAGCGGCTGGCTTGGTCGTTACCTCGAACAGGCTGGCCTCGACGGCCTCGGAGGCGTCAACATCGGCGACTCCGGTGTGCCGTTGCTGATGGTCGGCAAGAACTCGACCGCCACGGCACTACCCACCGACGGCAACCTCTTTGGCGCCGACGTTGAAGAGAAGTGGGAAGAACAACTCATTCGAGTCTTTACCGACCTCGGAGCGGGCGACATTGGCCGCTCGGAAATGGCGAACATGTGGGCGGCCCAACTCGGCAGCGCGATCGGCGTCGCCGGGCAGGTCAGCCCGATCTATAACCAAGACATCGCGGAGCGCAACCTGGTCCGCAACATGACGCTGGCCGCCAACCTGATCAACCTCGACGTTGGTTCTCGGGTTATCAGCACGTCGTTCCAAACCTTTGACACCCATGATGATCAAGCAGCAGAACACGCTGCTCGATTACTCGAGTTCGACAACGCGTTGACGGCGTTCTACGCCAACCTGAAACCCCGCTACCGCGACCGGGTCGTCGTCATGACCTTCTCGGAGTTCGGACGTCGGGTCGAGGCCAACAACTCTCGCGGTACCGACCACGGAACCGCCGGGCCCATGATGATGATCGGCCCATCGGTGAAGTCGGGTTTCCACGGCAAACTGCCGTCGCTGACCCGCTTGGATGACCGAGGCGACCTCAAACACACGGTCGACTTCCGCGAGGTGTACGCATCGGTGCTCAGCGGCTGGCTCGGCGCCGACTCGGCGAGTGTGCTGGGCGCCAACTTCGAGACCCTTGACCTCTTCGGAGCGCCGGCCACGGCCGGGACGCCCGATCCGGTACCGAACGAGCCAACTCCCGAACCCGATCCCGACCCGTCGACTCCTCCGGCGAACGACAACACCCCGGGGAACGACAGCGCCCCGCCGAACAACGATGTTGGTCGGACCGGTGCCGTTCCCAACAAGCGTCGCCCATCGCGTACGCCGGGGTCGGCCCGCATCACCACCAAGGCCGGCACGTCGAGCAGCCTGCAAGGCACGCCCGATCGCCAAAGTGTCATGGACCGGGCGCTCAGCCGCTTCTAAAAGGCCATTTCAGCACCGTTGTAGACCTCACCGTCGGCATGAAAATGCCGATTAGGTGATTGTGAGTCGTCTTTTCCTCGGACTCCGAAGAAGCATCGCTGCGCTGCCGCTACGGCTGCGCGTCATGATCGCGTTCGCCTTTTTGGCCTTCCTGCCGATGTTGGTTGGTGGATCGGTCGCCTACCAGCGTCTGCAATCGGCTCAACAAAACGACTCGCTTCTGCGAGTCGAAGCTTTGGCAGCCAACCAGGTCAGCCAACTCGATGAAATCATCCGAACTCAACGCCGCAGCCTCGAACTACTGGCCGAAGATCCGGTGTGGCAGCAACCGGAACGGATCGATGTGCCGCGACTTCGCGACCGTATCGACCGCTACGACAACGGGCTGGTGACCCTTGCGTGGTTCGACGCCGACCAGAGGTTGGCGATGTCGAGCGATGCTTCGCTCACCGACCGACTCGAAAACCAATCATTCCCCGACGCCGGCGCGCAGCCGTCGGTGGGCTTCATTGTCGACCGTGCCTCTCGCCCCGTGCACCAGATGATGACTTCGGTGGTGCGGGGCGGCGAGATCACCGGGTGGATTCTGGCCGAATTCGGAACGACCGCCTTCGCCGACATCGTCAACGACTATTCGGCACTGGGTGAAACGGGCGAGAACCTGATCGTGCGGCGGGTCGACGGACCCGACACCGGTGGGACCGAGTTGTTGTTCACCGCCCGCCACAGCGAGCGCGGCGACCTATGGCTCGACGACGGCGGCGACCCGACTCCCGCGGGCCAGGCAGCTTCCGGCCAAGTCGACGAAGTCGTTGGCGTAAAGGACTACCGAGGCAAACGAGTTGTTGCCGCGACCCGGTATCTCGAAGAACTCGACTGGGGACTGGTGGTCAAACAAGAGTCCAACGAGGCGCTCGAAGCGTCGCAGGACTTCCGCCAATCAATGTTGATCGGAATGGGTGTTGGCCTCATCTTGATCGTCGGAACCGGCTGGTGGGTCGGCCGACGATTCACCGATCCGCTCATCCGGCTTCGCGACGTGGCCAATGCGGTCGCTCAGGGCGACTTCAGCGAGCGGGCTCGGATCATCGCCGACGATGAGATTGGTGACCTCTCGCGCTCGTTCAACATCATGACCACCGAATTGGTCGATCAAGCCGAACGAGAAGCACAACGAACCAAGATCCTTGAGGAGACCAACCAGCGCCTGGTCGACACCGAGAACCGCACGCAAACGATTCTCGAAACGGCGGCGGAGGGCATTATCGAAACCGACCGCATCGGAATCATCACCGGGGCGAACGCCGCCGCCGAGGAGATCTTTGGGGCGACGGCCGACCTGCTCCTTGGCGAGTCGATCAACGAGTTTGTACAGGCACCACCCGCGGTGACCCTCGGCCATGTCTTCCACGTGGTTGAGTCCGAGCCCGAACACTCGAGCGGCGTTACCGTGCACCGCCCCGATGGCAGCGAGATCCCGGCAGTGCTTGCGGTGAGTCGGATCGCCGTCGACGGCGACATTGCCTACACCGGTCTTATCCGCGACATCTCCGAGCGGGTGGCCTTCGAGAAAGAACTCGAGTTTCAGGCCACCCACGATGCCCTTACCGGTCTCCCGAACCGCAAGGTGCTCGCGACCGAGCTCGACAAAGCGCTCGTGCGTTCGGCCAATGGCTCGGGACCGCTCGCCCTGTTCTTCCTCGACCTCGACCGGTTCAAGCAAGTGAACGATACCCTTGGTCACCAGGCGGGCGACGAGTTGCTCCGTCAGGTGGTTTCGCGTAGTCGAAACGCCCTTCGCCCTGAAGACCTCTTGTCTCGCTTTGGCGGTGACGAGTTCGTGGTGCTGGCCGAAGGTATTCGCGGCGACGAGGACGCTCTCGAGATCGCCGAACGTATCCGAGCCGCCCATGACGAACCGTTCCTGCTCGAAGGGACCGAAGTATTTACGTCGGTCAGTGTGGGCGTGGTGGTCGCCACCGGTGGCAACACCGACGCTGAGCAGTTGTTGGGCGACGCCGACAACGCCATGTACCGAGCGAAAGAGACCGGCCGAAACCGTATCGAGGTCTTCGACGTCAGCATGCGTGAAGAGGTCGAGAAGCATCACGACCTCGATATGGCGCTTCGTAAGGCCTCGGGCAACGACGAGCTCCGCTTCGCCTACCAACCGGTCATCGATGTCGACTCGGGCAAGGTGGCGTTCGTCGAAGCGCTCGCCCGTTGGGACCGGCCGGGGTACGGCCCCGTCGCGCCCGACCAGTTCATCGAGATGGCCGAACAATCGGGCCTCATCAGCACGCTCGGACCCAAGCTGTTGGCGATGGCGGTCGAACAGCTTGCCGCATGGAACGCCGATCACCCCGATGCGCCCGTCGCCATGTCGGTCAACGTCTCGAGTCAGCAGCTGACCTCCGCCTCGTTTATCCCGCAGCTGAAAGATCTGCTCGATGAGTCGGGGATCGATCCGTCGACCCTGATCTTGGAGATGACCGAAACCGCGGTGGTCCGCGACCTAGAGATCGTGGTCGACAACCTCGAGTTGGCTCGGTCGTTGGGCGTGGTTGTTGCGGTCGACGACTTTGGTAGCGGTTACTCGTCGCTCGGGTATTTGCGCGAGCTACCGATCGACATCTTGAAGATGGACCGCATGTTCGTGGTCAACGAACTCGATCACCGGTCAGAGTCATCGATCATCGACATGGTGGTCTCGATGAGCAAGGCACTCGACATCACCATCGTTGCCGAAGGTGTCGAAACGGCCGACCAGTTCTCGATCCTGCGAGAACTCGGTTGTCAGCAGATTCAGGGTTACGTCATCACCAAGCCACTCAGCCCCGAGGAGCTGGTGGACACCATCTGGGATGGCCAGGACAAGCGTGGTCTACTGCCCGAAGGTGTGCCAGTGCGGGTGGTCCAGGACTAACACCGTGTCGCGGGCAGCGTTCACCGACGCCCGCTGGCTTCCTGCCCCCGCCATCGCCTGTGGGAAACTGGTGCAAGATCGAGGCCGAGTGGGGTGGTTTTTGTGGAGCAGTTCTGGCGAAATGTTGGCATTCAGCTAGGGAAGCGCTGGAAGACGGTATTTACCGTCATGTTGGTCATCACGGGTCTGCTCACCCTTGGAGCTGCCCAGATCCAATTTGCGACCGGCCAAGACAGCTACCTCAACCCCGACTCACAGGTGGCGCTCGACAACGTCGCGTTTCAAGACGACTTTGGCGGCGAGACGGTGATCTTGTTGTTCTCGGCGACCGGCGACGCCACGATCGCCGATCTGTTCGAGGGCGACAACCTGGCCGAGCTGCAGCGACTCGGCGACGAGATCGAACAGATCGACGAGGTGTACTCGGTCGTTACGCCCTACACCTCGCTGACCTACAGCTCGTCGTTGGTTGGCGGAGCAACGGGTACCCAGGCGCTTTCGGGTGCGCTGGGCCGCGACACCGCGGGCGCCGACGCCCGCTCGGCCGACATCGGGATCTCCTTGGCCCGTCGGGGAGCGGTTGGCCCCCAAGACGAATGGAACATCGGGAACCCGGCCTGGAACGAAGTGCTGATCTTCGATAACACCGGCTTTACCGTCAACGATGCGAACGAGCCGGTCGCTCCCGCCGACCTCACGATCCGCCAATCGCTTCGCGGCACGTTCCCCAATGTTGAGGGTGGTCCGGTCAACGGCACAGCGGTCGGTGGCATCGTGCTCGACGGTAACGCCACCCTCGACGAACTCACCATCGGTACGAACCAGGTGGTCGAGGTGCTCGAGACCGCCGAGTTCGACGGTTTCGAGCTCACGACCACGGGCTCGCCGATCTATCTCGGCGAGATCAACGACTATCTCAAGGGCGGAACCTTGACCCTTGGTCTGGCTGCTCTTGGTGTCATGGCCCTCGTGCTCGGCTTTATCTTCAAGGTCCGGTGGCGGTTGCTGCCATTGGTCGCGGTGATCATCGGCGTGATCTGGTCGTTCTCGATCCTGGGACTCATCGGCATCGACTTGTCGCTGGTCACCATCTCGGGTTTGCCGATTCTGATCGGGCTCGGCATCGACTTCGCCATCCAGATTCATAACCGGGTCGAAGAGGAAGTGGTGCTCGATCAGGAGGCCCATCCGATCGCCGAAACGGTGGCCAACATGGCTCCGCCGCTGCTCGCGGCGACCATTACCGGCGTGCTCGCCTTCTTGGCGCTTCGGATCTCCAAGGTCCCGATGATCCGAGACTTCGGTGTGTTGCTGGCGATCGGCGTCATCGTGTTGGTGGTTATCGGCATCGTCGTGCCGATCGCTGCTCTTGGAATTCGTGAGTGGACCGACCGGACCGACGAGCGCGACGAGTCGGCGGTCGAAAAGCTGGTTGTTCGGTTGGGTGGTCTTCCGACCAAGCTTGGCCCGCCACTGATCGTATTGGCCGCCTTGTTGTTTGTCGGTGGGGTAGCGGTCGAGGGTCGCACCAAGATCCAGTCCGATCCGATCCGCTGGATTGACCAGGGGAGCCAGACGGTCAGCGATATCGATCGGCTCGCCGCCGAGACCGACTTCGCCTCGACGCTCGGCATCTTGGTCACGGCCAACAACGTCTTTGATCAACAGGTCGTCGATCTGATCCACGGTTTCACCGTCGATGCCGAGGCACGACCCGAGGTCATCACCAGTTCGAGTTTGGTGGGCACGGTCGAGAAGATCATCGATATTCCGGGAGCCACACCGATCGCTCCGACATCGAGCGACATCATGAACGCCGCGACGGCCGCCCGCGAGGATGCTCCAGCGATCGCCCGGGCGCTGATTAACGAAGACAACACCGCCGTGCAGGTAAACCTCCGGTTGGCGCAGGCCAGCTTGGAAGAACGAGCAGGGCTGGTCGACGAGCTTGCGAATGATCTCAACCGTCGAATCGACGAGCTGGATGTGCCGGCCGACAGCATTCTGCTCACCGATCTTCCCGATGGTCAGGATGCGGTGAAGGCCACGCCAGCTGGCTTGGCGACGGTCGGCATTGGCTTGCTCGAGAACCTCTCGGCGAACCGTGCCAACCTCACCTATCTCGCCTTGGCGCTGGCCGCGTTGTTCTTGGTGTTGCGGTTCCGGAGCTTGTCGAGAGCGGTATTGGCGTTGGTTCCGGTACTGATCGCCGTCGGCGCTTCCTCGCTGTTCGTGGGCTTACTCGGGTTCGAGCTCAGCCCGTTGACGACGGTGAGCGGACCATTGGTTATTGCGACCTGTGCCGAATTTTCGGTGTTGATCTTGGGCCGGTACCTCGAGGAGCGCCAGAACGGGCTCACGCCTCGTGAGGCCACCGATACCGCCGCAAGCCGGACCGGTCGGGCCTTCTTTACCTCGGCCATGACCACTATCGGTGGTTTCGCCGTGCTGATCGTTTCGCCGCTGCCCTTGCTGCGGGACTTTGGCATCATTGTCACCCTCAACGTGGCGATCGCGTTGCTCGCTGCGCTGGTTGCCATGCCGCCGTTGTCGGTGTGGGTCGACGAAAAAGGTTGGTTGGGTACCCAAACCCAAGGCCAGACCGGGCCGCAGTCGGTACGGATGGCTTCGCCGATCGGGGGAAGCCAAACGATCGGGGCGGCGATCGGTGTGGTCGGTCTCATCGCTGCGGTCTTTGCGGTGTTCTCGACCGCCGATACGTCGAGCGGGTCGACAAGCCAGGTGGCGTACGCCGCGGTTCCGTTCCCGACCACCACCACAACGACCACGACGACCACCACCACGGTTGCACCCGAAACCACCGACGAGGCGCCTGCCGAACCGGCTGGCCCGGCGATCGACCCGTCGACCTTTGGCGACGAGAAGCCAACGACGGTGGTCGGCATCGTGTTGTTCGACCTGTTGACGAGCGACGAGATCGGCGTGGAACCCAATGTGGCGAACTGTGCGATCGAAACCTTGGCATCGCGAATTCCCGACGAAGAGCTCATCGCCCTCGGTGCAGCGGAGGCGTCGCCGGAGTCGGTCGCCTTCGTCGCCCCGGCGGCGCTCGATTGTGGGATTACCCAAAACCAGATCGACCGAGCGGTTGCGTCGTTGCGTGGTGAACCGCTCCCACCGGTAGAAGAAGAGCCGGCGGAGAGCGCGCCCGAAACCACGGTAGCCCCCGGACCCGAGATCGATCCGTCGACCTTTAGCGCCGACCGTCCCGAAGATCCGGTCCAGGGCATCGTGTTCGACCTGCTGGTCGGCGGCGGCGAATCGAACTACGCCGGTCAAGGCCTCGACCCCATGGTGGCGAATTGCGGGATTGCGACCACCGTCGCCGACCACGGACCCACCGTGTTGTCGTTGTTGGCTGGTGGAGACCCAACGGCGGTTAGCCAGGTGAAGGACTCGGTTGCGAAGTGCGGCATTTCACCCGATGCTGTCGATGGTGCACAAGCTGAATTCTCCGGCGGCTAACCCGTCCGCCGCTGTCCTCGAGGACCCAAAACCATGACCACTGAACCAAACCGCGGCCCACTACGAGGGGTGCGAGTGCTCGAGCTCGCGGGCATGGGGGCGCTGCCGTTCGGTTCGCTCAAGCTCGCCGACATGGGTGCAGAAGTGATTCGCATCGACCGGATCGGTGAGGTACCCGCCGAGCCGGTAGCCGGCGCCGCTAGCGCATGGAACCGGGGCCGGCAGTCGATCGCCGTCGACCTCAAGTCGCCTGAGGGGGTCGAAATCGTCCTCAAGCTGTGCGAGACCGCCGATGTGTTTTGCGAAGCCTTCCGACCCGGGGTCACCGAACGACTTGGCCTCGGCCCCGACGCCGTTCTGGCTCGCAACCCAGCGATGATCTACGGACGACTCACCGGATGGGGTCAAAGCGGGCCCCGATCGACCGACGCCGGGCACTCGCTCAACTACGAGGCGCTTACCGGAGTTATTCGGGCCATCGGCCCGGCGGGCGGACCCCCGGTGCCTCTCCTGCAGGTCTTGGGCGACTTTGCGGGCGGTGGGCTGCACTTTGCCTATGGCGTGGTGTGTGGTCTGCTCGAAGCCCGAACCTCCGGGCAAGGCCAGGTGATCGATGTGGCGATGATCGACGGGGTGATGTCGATCGTGTCACCGTTCTATGCCATGGCTGCTTCGGGCATGCACAGCGACGAGATGGGCACCAACCTGTTCGACGGTGGCGCCCCGTTCTACAATGTGTACGAGTGCGCCGATGGTGCCTATCTCTCGGTTGCGCCGATCGAGCCTCACTTCTACAAGCTGCTCATCGAGGGTCTGGGGCTCGCCGACCAGGAGTTGCCCGCCCAGTGGGATCAACCCCGTTGGCCCGAGCTTCGAGGCCGGTTGGCTGAAGTAATCGCCACCCGGACCCGCGACGAGTGGGTCGAGGTGTTCGACGGCACCGATGCGTGTGTTGCGCCGGTGCTGACCTTTACCGAAGCCCAAGGCGACGAACACAACGTCGCCCGCGAGTCCTTCGGCGGACCCGATGCCGCTGAGACCACGGGCCTCGGACCGGCCCCCGCACCCCGGTTCTCGCGAACCCCCGGAGCGCCGCAGCCCGGATACGACTGGGTCGGTGTGCACACCGATGAGGTGCTCGCCGCGGCCGGGTACTCCGAAGACTCCATCGCCCAGTTGCGGGCCAACAATGTGGTCGCTGGTTGATGACGCCTCCCGTCGTACTAACGATCGCTGGCTCGGACCCTGTCGGCGGCGCCGGCCTGCAGGCCGACCTGCGAACCTTCGCCGCGCTCGGAGTTCATGGCACCTCGGCACTCACCGCGGTCACCGCGCAAACCACCTCGCAGGTCAACGACTTCTGGCTGGTCACCCCTGACCAGCTGCGAGCCCAGATCGAGGCGATCCTCAGCGACCTACCGGTCGTGGCGGTCAAGACCGGACTGTTGGCCAACGCCGAGTTGGTCGGCGTGGTGGGCGAGTTCGCTCTGGCGGGTCGCTTACCCAACCTGGTGGTTGATCCGGTGTTGGTGAATCGACTGGGGCAGCCTTTCTTGCGCGAACCCGAACTGCTGGGCGGGTTGCTTGGCGCCTACGCTCCACTCTTCGACGTGGCGGTGGTGACGACCCCCAACACCCACGAGGCCGAATTGATCGGCCCGTCGCTCGAAGGGCTTGCCGGAGCGCCGTTGGTGGTCGTTACCGACCAAGGGATCGACCAGGTGAGCGACGGTCGCCAATTGGTCGCCGACCGGATCGACACGACCAACACCCGGGGCACCGGCGATACGTTCTCGGCTGCGGTGACTTCGTATTTGGCCCGCGGCCATGCGGTCGACGAGGCGTTGGATTTCGCCAAAGCGTGGGTGACCACCGCCATTTTGGGAGCTGCCGCTTGGGACCTCGGCGCCGGACCCGGACCCATCGACCAGATGCACTGGAACGCCTAACCACATGCTCGTAGCCGAAACCAGCTAGTCGACGAGCGGGATAAGTCCCGTCGGATCGATGGCAAAGGTCATCGTCGAACCGGTGGGGTGTTGGTGGGTCGAGTGGGCGACCAGCTCACTGCCGTCGGCGGTGCGGACTCGGACCCGGAAGTGATCGCCCCGGAACTCTTGGCTCACCACGGTCGTCTCGACGCGGAGTGGCTCGTCGCCTTCGGCTTTGGTGAGGGCGGTGGTGAGCAGGGTTGCGGGCCCCGGCGCTCCGCCGAACCGCGACCCCTCGACGATATTGGGATGGCCGAGGAACGTGGCGAGAAACGCGGTTTGGGGGTCGTTCCAGATCTCAAAGGGGGTGCCGATCCTCACGATCTGGCCCGCCTGCATAACCGCGACCCGGTCGGCGACGGTAAACGCCTCGTCCTGGTCGTGGGTGACATGGATCGCCGACTGACCAAGCTGGGCAAGCACCGAACGGAGATCGGTCGCCAAACGGTCGCGCAGGGCCCGATCGAGCGAACCGAGCGGCTCGTCGAGCATGAGGAGGCGAGGGGAGGGCGCCAACGCCCGAGCGAGGGCGACTCGTTGAGCTTCACCGCCCGACAGCGCTTCGACCGACCGATCGTCGAACCCCGCAAGGTCGACCAAGTCGAGCATCTCGCTCACCCGTTTCGCACTCTCGGCTGCTCGCTGGCCCCGCATCTTGAGCCCGAACGCGACGTTCTCCGCCACCGACCGGTGGGCGAAAAGTGCGTGGTCCTGAAACATCAGGCCGAAGTCGCGCCGTTCGGGTGGCGCCGAGGTGAGGTCTTCATTCGCCCAGTGGACGGTTCCGGTCTCCGGGCGTTCGAGCCCCGCTACCACCCGTAGCAGGGTGCTCTTCCCGCATCCGCTCGGCCCGAGCAACGCAACGGTCTCACCGGGTGCGACCGTGAACGACACGTCGTCGACGGCCCGGGTCGCGCCAAAGTGCACCGAGACGCCATCGACCCGCAGCCCATCGCTGCTCACAAGAACCCACCGCCGCTGGCGCGATCGCGGCCGGCAAATCGTTCGATCACAAGAGCGGAGGCGGCGGTCACGAGCATCAGTATGACGCTCAGCGCCATCGCCTGCCCGCGAAGTTGATCGCCGGGTTGGCCAAGGAGTCGGAAGATGGCGGTCGGCGCCGTCGTCGTCGATGGCCGGCGAGGTACGAACGACGTGGCGCCAAACTCGCCGAGCGAAACCGCGAACGCGAACGCAGCACCAACCAGCAGGGCCTTGGTGGCCAGCGGGAAATCGATCTCTCGGCGGATGGCGCGAGGGTCCGCACCGAGGGTGGCGGCCGCCTCGCGGATCCGCGGGCTAATGCCGCGCAAGGTGGGCAGCACGCCTCGCAGCACAAAGGGGATGCCGATCAGCGCATGGAGGACCGGAACGATCCACCAAGCCGACCGGAAGTCGATCGGCGACCGGTCGAAGGCGATGAGCACGCCGAGGCCGAGGGTGACCGCCGAGGTGCCGAGCGGCAGGGTCAACCCGACGTCGACCAACCGAGCGCCGGCCGAGCCTTGGGAAGCGGCCCACGCGGCGCACCCCCCGACGACTAGGGCGATCGCCGCGGCCATCAAGGCATACGACACCGAATTGGTGAGTGCGGCGGCCGCCGACGTGGGCAGCAACGACACCTGGGTGCCCAGCGCTTCATAGTTCGCAAATCCGTATCCGCTGCCGGTCAAAAGCGAGCGTTCGATGAGGGTGAAGATCGGGATCCCGCAAAGCGCGGTCGCTGAACCCACTGCACCAAAGATGATGAGCCATTGTCGTCCCCGCGGCGCGGTCAGCCGGGTTTTGGCCTGGGTTCCGGTGCGTCGGGCCCGCTCCCGTTTGCTCTCGGCGTAACTGGTCAGGGTGATCAACGCCGCGACGGCCAGCAGTTGCAGCAGGGCGACGGCGGCCGCCACATCGAACTCGATCCGGTTGACGGCGTACCGCCAGATCTCGGTTTCGATCGTGGCCATACCTGGCCCACCGAGCAACAAGATCACGCCGAAGGAGGTAAACGAGAACAAGAAAACGATCGCGGCGGCCGAAACCAACGCCGGCCGTAACTGGGGGAGCGTGATCCGAACGAATGCGGTGCGGGCGCTGGCGCCGAGGACCCGGGCCGCTTGGGCCGGGCGGCGATCGACCGATTCCCAGTACGTCCCGACCACCCGAACCACGACGGCATAGTTGAAGAACACGTGGGCCAACAGCACCGCCCACACCGTGTCTTTGAGCACGATTGCACCCGAGTCAAGACCGAACCGGGTGAACACCGACTCAAACGCGCCGGCCACCACCACCGTCGGCAATACGAATGGCACGACCAGCGCGGCGCGGAACAACGCCCGACCCGCAAAATCGAACCGAGCGAGCGCAAAGGCGGCGGGTAACCCAACGATCAGGGTGGCCACGGTCGAAACCACCGCCTGCCACAGCGAGAACCAGGCAATACGGAGAAAGGCCGATCCGAACAGGACCTGCGATGGCCGGTCGTCAGCGATCGACCGCAACCCGCGGATCACTAGCGTGATGACCGGGTAGCCAAAGAAGAACCCGAAGAAACAAACGGCGAGCACGAGCGCCACCGGCGCTCCCGCCCGCCGTTGGTCACGACTAACGAAGCACAAGTTCGACCCAGCGTTCGGTCCAGCCGTCGCGGTTCGCGGCGATGCTTGCAGGATCGAGGGTGAGCGGATTGTCGGCAAGCTGGGCGTGATCGACGAATACCTGGGGAAGCTCGGCGTCAGGGAGTACCGGGAACACAAACATGTTGAGCGGGATGTCCTCTTGGAACGTTGGGGTCAACATGAAGTCGATGAGCTGTTGTGCTTCGGTGACGTTGTCCGAGCCGCTCAGAATCCCGGCGAACTCGATCTGGCGGAAGCAGCTGTCGAGCAGGACGCCGGTCGGGGGAGTGTCGGTTGGCGGATCGGCAAACAACACCTCGGCTGGTGGGCTCGAGGCATACGACATCACGATCGGACGTGGTCCACCGCCTGCGGTGAAGCTGCCGTAGTAGGCATCTTCCCAACCGGCGCTGATCTCCACGCCATTGTTGCGCAGGCTGGTCCAGTAGTCCTCCCACCCGTCCTCGCCGTACTTGGCGATGGTGGCCAACATGAAGGCCATGCCCGGCGATGACGTTTCGGGGTTCTGGGTCACAAACAAGTCGGCGTATGCCGGATCGATCAGGTCGTCGAGGCTGCTAGGGGGCGGGGTGTCGCCAAATTCGTCGATCCAGTAGTTGGCACAGACGTCGCCGTAGTCGATCGGTGTTACCCGATTCTCGGCGTCGAGCCGGAACTCGTCAGCCACCGCTGCCACGTTGGGCGACTCGTAGGCCACGAACAGGTCGGCGTCGAGGCCTCGCTGCAAGAACGTGTTGTCGATCCCGAACAGCACGTCGCCTACAGGGTTTCCGGCGGTGAGGATGGCTTCGCTCACCATCTGGCCAGCGTCGCCTGACGCGAGTTGGGTAACGACGATGCCGGTTTCGGCGGTAAAGGCGCTGAGCGTGGTCTCGGACAAGGCGAACGAGTCATGGGTGAGCAGGGTGATCGAGGCCGGCCCGGAGTCGGCGGTGGTCGCGACGGTGTCCGACGCGGCCCCCGATGCCCCAGACTGGCTGGCGACAACGGACTCTCCGCCGCCGCAAGCTGCGGCGAGCATGGTGAAGACGACCGCCAAAATGGCGGCTCGACAACGGGTGTTTCGTGGTGACATGGCACTTCCTCCGCTGGCATTACCCAGTTCAGGTTTGCGGGTCGACGAAACGGGTTTCGTCCTCTCAGCCCGGCCAATGCCCGAGCTCCCCGGTTGATATGTAAGGCCTAGCCTAGCGCCTACTGGGTGTCGTGGTCCCAGTCGTCGGGGTAGGAATCGTAGATCTCGTCGTCGTAGCCGCCGGTCCGGTTGGCGAACACGACCTGAAGGATCTTCACCAGGGTTGTGCCGAGCAACAACAATACGAGTAGTCCGGCGATGAAGAACACGGCGGCCTGACGCCAGAGGTTGCCCCACGCAGCTTCGCTGTCACACGGCTGGGTTGCGTCGGCTCGTGACAACGGCGCTACGCCTCGGTCGGTGAACGCCTGGCCACGGTCTAAACCTTCGACGTCGCTCAGGGTGAACTCCAGGTTGCGGTTGCCGGGCGAGATGTCGATCCGGTACGCCAGCGAGTCCGACAACGTGGCTCCGAAGGGCACCTCGGCAGCCCAACCGTTGGGTTCGCCGCCGAGTGGCACCTCAAAATGGGCAACGTTCGCCGGCGGACTTTGTCGACTGATCTGCCACAGCGGCAACAGCCCGGCCGCTCCGTCGTCGCCCTCGACGGGCAACACCGACAACGTAACCTCTCGCAGCGCTGGGCAGTTATCGAGCACCACCAGGTACGAACCCGACGAACCGGTCGACGCCACCTGGACCGCTGGTTCGGCCTCGAACTGGGCGCATCCGGCCAGCAGGATCGACACCAGAACGCCGAGAACGACGAATCTACGTGGGGGAAGTCGTCGCAGACGCACGTCCGCAGGCTAGTCGTCCGGCAGGCTCGCCGAGCATCGTGAGCTGGTCATCGCTACCATTGAAACGCTTCCCACGTGGGAGGCGAGGCAAAAGGAGCCCCCACATGTCAGGAATTTTTGAACAACTACTCGGAATGGTCGGAACCGGCGACGAACTGTCGGCGATCTCGAACGCCATCGGTGGCGACCAGAGCGCAACCCAGCGCGGTATCGCCGCTGCGTTGCCGATGTTGCTTGGCGGACTCGCCAACAACGCACAACAACCAGCCGGCGCATCGGCGCTGTTCGGTGCGCTCGACAAGCACGACGGATCGGTCCTGGGCGACCTGGTCGGCATGCTCGGCGGCGCGGCAGGTGGCGGCGGTGGCGGAATCGGCATCGATGACGGCATGAAGATTCTTGGCCATATCTTTGGCAACAAGAACCAGAACGTTGCCCAGGCGGTCTCCAACAAGAGCGGCCTCGATGCCGGTCTTGTCATGAAGCTGTTGCCAATCTTGGCCCCGATCGTGATGGGTTACCTCGGCAAGCGTCGTCAAGCCGAAAGCCTCGACCCGTCTGGCCTCGCATCGCTGCTCGGCCAAGAAAAGCAGCAGGTCCGCGAAGCCGAGCCTGAACTCGGTGGACTCCTTGGGTTGCTCGACGCCGATGGCGACGGAAACATCGGTGAAGAACTCGGTGGGCTCCTCGGTGGCAACGCCGGCCTCGGTTCGATCCTGGGCAAGGTCCTCGGCGGAAAGTAAGGCCCGGCCGAACTAGGAAAAGCGGAACTAGGACAATTCGTCGCTCTGGCGCACCGGTACGGGCTCGGCTCGGCCGGTGCGCAGGTCGATGTCGGGAGCTCGATAGCCCTTGATGAACCGGTCGATCGAGTCGGCCAAGTCCTCCGGCATCGCGTCGTCGAGCTCCAAGGTGGGCACCGACGCACGGCCAACATCGAACACCGGTGCTGGTTCGATGGGTAGCCGGGCCAGCCACGAGGCGGCCTCGGTGATGCCTTCATCGAGCACGCGGGCCGCCCGAGTGTCGTTGGTCAACACCCGGTCGACGACGTCGACCGGCGGGTCTTCGGGTTCGATCAGAATCAGCTCGCCGACCATTCCGGGCCGGTTCGCGGCGTACGCCCGGGCGAGCAGTGCGCCAAACCGGTGGCCGACCAGCGCCGGGATTTCGGGTCCGACCCGGAACTCAGCGATCACATCGTCGATGTCGGCGAGGGTGGCCTCGAGGTCATAGGCCCGCGGGTCGGGCGGGATAGGCGAGTCGCCATGGCCCAACAGGTCGAAGGTGACGACCTGGTAGCTCACGGCGAGCTCGGTTTGTAGCGACGACCAGGCAGCGGCAGCGTCACCCGCATCGTGAACGCAGACGATTAGGGGGCCGTCGCCGGCCGTGGAGGTATGGACTCGCAACACGGGCTTCAGGCTACTCTTCGGTCATGACTCACGTGTTTGATGGAACGTCCGCCGTGCAACAAGGTGTCGGTGCGACCCTGGGTCCGACCGACTGGTTCACGATCGATCAGAGCCGCATCGATGCGTTTGCCGATGCCACCCTCGATCATCAGTGGATCCACGTCGACCCGACAGCGGCGGCCAACGGTCCGTTCGGCACCACGATTGCCCACGGCTACCTCACAATGTCGTTGGTCAACCATTTCTTGCCCCAACTGATGAGTGTCGAGAACGTCTCGATGGGGATCAACTACGGGGTGAACAAGGTGCGGTTCCCGTCGCCGGTTCCGGTCGACTCGCAGATCCGAGCGACCGGCACGATCGCCGAGGTAACCGAGGTAGCAGGCGGCGTACAGGCCGTCGTCGCCGTGGTGATCGAGATCCAAGGCCATGACAAGCCAGCAGCCATCGTTGAAACCGTGTCGCGCTTCATCGATTAGGGCCTGCACCGGTACGATAGGAACTTCGAGGCGCCTGACCGGCGACGAAACCCCGAACGAAAGAGGCAGTTGGTGGCAAAGCGTAAGCGCAGAGGTCGAGGCAGCGTCGCTACCCTAGTGCCGCCGTCGGACCCGCCGATTCGCCCCGGAGTACAGTCGCTACGTCGATCGGTGCCGGCCAACATCGTGCTGCCGCCGTACGCCCAAACCGGCGACCCTGGCATTTCGCAGTCCTCGGTCGTTCGCACCGCCGATGAGATCGCCCGGATGCGTCGTACCGGCGCCAAGGCGGCCGAGATCTTGTTGCTGGTTGGTAGCCACGTCGCCCCTGGGGTGACCACCGATGCGCTCGACGCAATCACCCACGAAGAAGCCATCAAACGCGACTGCTATCCGAGTCCGCTCAACTACCGCGGGTTTCCCAAGTCGGTCTGTACCTCGATCAACGAAGTGATCTGCCACGGCATCCCCGATAGTCGTCCCCTGGCCGAGGGCGACATCATCAACATCGATGTGACCGTGTTCGGCGAAGGGGTGCATGGCGA
>CALHTF010000005.1 GCA_938038815.1 uncultured Acidimicrobiales bacterium
AACGTCGACCCCAAATCGCCAGGCGACAACATCCCCACATAGGTACGCGGGCCAGCCTCAGCAGAAGAAACAGTGTCGAAACTCAGGTCATCAAACCGGAGCCGATCATCGGTAAACGTCATGAAACAAACCGTACCGAAGGGGTATGACACACACTTTCAGCTCATACGAAACGCCACCCTGGGAGGCGTCACGACTAAACAGGAACCATGAGTACCGCTCGGGAAATCAATGCCATCACCCTGGTCGTGGTCGACATGGCCGCCTCGGTGCGGTTCTACGAGCGCCTCGGCTTCACGACCGTGTTCGGCGGCCCCGCCACCGAGTTCACGTCGCTGTCGATCGGCGACAATTTTGTGAACCTGCAACACACCGGTGAGGCGCCAGGAACAGGATGGGGGAGGGTCATCTTCCATGTCGAGAGCCCCGACGATATTCATGCCACCGCCACCAACCACGGCTATCCGGCGGAGACCGAACCGGCCGACGCGCCATGGGGTGAGCGGTACTTTCACATCCTCGACCCCGACGGCCACGAGCTGAGTTTTGCCCGGCGTCTGAACTGAATCATCGGCCCATGTCATGTCGCTGCTCGGTCGCGATTAAACATGAGAGTCATGACGCCCCCCGCCCTTCATCCTGACGATGTGGTCGTTGTCGGCAACTTCTCCGACGACCCGTTTGCCATCGACGTGGCGTTTGCCTTTGGTCAGTCCGAAGACATCGCCGACCTGATCAGCATCAAGACCTTCGCCAACACCGAGTTCTGCCCCCGGTTCATCAACGACGAAACCGACATGAGCGCTATCGGCGATCAGTTGCATGGCAAAACCGTCGTGATCGTCAGCACCACCAACCGGATCATGAGTCGCAACAATCTGGCGATGCGCAACCTGCTCATCGCCCGAGCAGCGAAAGATAACGGCGCCTACAACGTGGTGCTGGTCGAGCCCGACCTGTTCTACAGCGCCCAGGACCGCGGGCCACGAGCCGACCAAGGTGTCACCCAGTTCGAGCGCGACGACGCCGACCTCAAGAAGTTCGATGGTCAACCATTTTCGGCCCGCTTGTATGCCGAGATGTTGCACCTTGCCGGGGTCGACCGGGTCGTTACGGTGCACAACCACTCAACCTCGGTGCAGGCCGAGTTCACCCGGGTGTTCGACGGGGCGTTCCACAACCTGATCCCGTACGACGTGTACGCCGACTACCTGCGCGAATCGAACATTCTCGACTACGGGCCAAACGGCGAAGGTCTCGCGTTGTGTGCGCCCGACAAGGGTGCCCGCGACTTCGTAAAAGAGATGTACAAACGCCTCGAGCTGCCCGAAGCGAAGTTCATCATGCTCGACAAGGAACGCTCGGGCGAGCGCGAGGTCGAGATCACGCTCCATCCGGACTCCGACATGACCTTCGAGGAGATCCGTGGCCACGACATCGTGTTGTTCGACGACATGGTTCGCACCGGTTCGACGGTGGTCAGCTCGTGTGAGTTCATCCAGCAGGTCGCCCCGAAGCGGGTTGTCTTCGCCGTCACCCACTTCTACGCCAGCGATGAGGGGCGCCAGAAGATGGCCAACCCGGCCATCAACGAAATTCTCACCCTCAACACCTTGCCCACCGTGCTGAACCGCGATGTGCAGGGGCGCCTTCGTAAGAAGATGGTTGTGCTCAAGATCGAGATCTGGCTCGCTCGTCGCCTGTGCGAGATCATCGGGCTGCCTCATCCTGAAGATACCGGCGGCTACAAGATCGATATGTCGTCGAAGAACCCGCGCTTTAAGCGCAAGATCCACACCAACGACGAACTCGCCGACCTGCGTTCGGAGCCCGTCAGCAGTTAGCGGACGAGGGGTTTTGCCAGCGAGCAACATCGGTCAGAAATTTCTAATTTGCAACCCTTGTTATTTGCCATTGGGTGACATAGGTTGTCGGCCATGCGATCGCCGGGGGAGCTTACGACACTGTTTCGCGACAGAGGTCTCAAGGTCACGCCCCAGCGCCAAGCGGTCTTCGAAGCCTTGTACGGCGACGAATCTCACCCAACGGCCGACGTGGTTCACGACCGCGTCCGCGAGCACATGCCCACCGTTTCGCTGCGCACCGTCTACCAAGCGCTGAACGACTTGGTAGAGCTTGGCGAAGTGCAGGCGGTGTCGGTCGGGACCGGCGCAGCTCGATTCGATCCGAACGTGTCGGGGCATCACCACTTTGTGTGCCGCGACTGCGAACGTATCGACGACGTTGTGGCTTCGCCGCCGCGGCTCAAGGGCTACACCGTCGACGCTGCGGAGATCGTGTTCCGTGGCCTTTGTGCGTCCTGCACGGCGAAGCAACCAACCACATCCATCTAGCAATCAACCCACAAATACCCTCCCCAAGGAGAAATATGTCCGAACAAGACAAGTGCCCAGTGCTGCACAACGACCACTCCGCTCGTGGCAGCCAGGCCAACCAGCACTGGTGGCCAAACCAGCTAAACCTCAACATCCTTCATCAGAGCTCAGCCAAAGCTGATCCGATGGACGAGGACTTCGACTACGCCGCCGAGTTCAAGACGCTCGACCTCGCGGCGGTCAAGGCTGACCTCAACGACCTGATGACCGACTCCCAGGAGTGGTGGCCGGCCGACTACGGGCACTACGGACCGTTTTTCATCCGCATGGCGTGGCACGCCGCCGGTACCTACCGCACCCACGACGGCCGCGGTGGCGGCAACTCAGGAACCCAGCGCTTTGCTCCGCTCAACAGCTGGCCCGACAACGTCAACCTCGACAAGGCTCGTCTGCTGCTCGAGCCGATCAAGCGCAAGTACGGTCGCAAGCTCTCGTGGGCCGACCTGCTGATCCTCACCGGTAACGTCGCCCTCGAATCGATGGGCTTCAAGACCTTCGGCTTCGCCGGCGGCCGCCCCGACGTGTGGGCTCCCGAAGAGGACATCTACTGGGGACCCGAAAACGTATGGCTCGACGATCAGCGTTACAGCGGCGATCGCGACCTCATGGAGCCGCTCGGCGCCGTGCAGATGGGCCTCATCTACGTCAACCCCGAGGGCCCCAACGCCAACCCCGACCCGGTTGCTTCGGGCCGCGACATTCGCGAAACCTTCGGCCGTATGGCCATGAACGACGAAGAGACCGTTGCGTTGGTCGTCGGCGGTCACGCCTTCGGCAAGATGCACGGTGCGGGCCCCGAAGACGCCGTCGAGGCTGAGCCCGAGGGTGCCCCGATGGAGCAACAGCTCATTGGTTGGAACAACACCTGGGAGTCCGGCAAGGGCGTTCACACCACCTCGAGTGGTTTCGAAGGTGCGTGGAACTCCACGCCCACCAAGTGGGACAACAACTACCTCGAGACCCTTATGGACAACGAGTGGGAGCTCACCGAGAGCCCGGCCGGTCACAAGCAGTGGACCGCCCCGGCTCTGGCCGGAACCGTGCCCGACGCGCACGACGACAGCATCACCCACGCACCCATGATGACCACCGCCGACATGGCGATGAAGATGGACCCGATCTACAACGAGATCAGCCAGCGTTTCCGCGACGACCAGTCGTTGCTCGACGATGCGTTTGCTCGTGCGTGGTACAAGCTGACCCACCGCGACATGGGTCCGGCTGTCCGTTACCTCGGCCCTGAGGTTCCCGACGAAGTACTCATCTGGCAAGACCCGGTTCCGGCTGGCACCGCCCTCAGCGATGGCGATGTCGCCACCGTGAAGGCCGCCATCATGGACGCTGGTCTCAGCATCACCGATCTGGTCAGCACGGCCTGGGCGTCGGCCTCGACCTATCGCCAGTCCGACATGCGAGGCGGCGCCAACGGTGCGCGTGTGCGTCTCGAACCACAGGTCAGCTGGGAAGCAAACAACCCGGCCGAGCTTGGCCGAGTGCTCAGCGCCCTCGAAGGTGTGCAGGCGAGCGTTGGTGTCGATGTATCGATGGCCGACCTCATCGTCCTCGGTGGTGCCGCAGCTGTTGAGGCCGCCGGCAAGGCCGCTGGTTTCGACATCTCGTGCCCGGTTTCGACCGGTCGGGGCGATGCCACCCAGGAACAGACCGACGTCGAGTCGTTCGCCTGGCTCGAGCCGAAGGCCGATGGCTTCCGCAACATCTTGGGCAAGGGCAGCAGCCACGTCGCCGAGCACCTGCTCGTCGACAAGGCTCACCTGCTCGACCTCGGTGCACCGCAGATGACCGCCCTCGTCGGTGGTCTTCGGGTGCTCGGTGTCTCGACCGACAACCACGGTGTGTTCACCGACAACGTCGGTTCGCTCAGCAACGACTTTTTCGTGAACCTGCTCGACGCAGGTACCGAGTGGTCGGCTGCATCGGGCGCCGAAGACGTGTTCGAAGGCCGCGCTCGCGGCACCGACGACGTCAAGTGGACCGGTACCCGCAACGACCTCGTGTTCGGCTCGAACTCGATCCTGCGGGCCATCGCCGATGTGTACGCATCGAGCGACGGTGGCGAGAAGTTCGCCAAGGACTTCGCCGCTGCATGGACCAAGGTCATGGACAACGATCGCTTCGATCTGGCCTAGCCATTTCGGCAATCACGACCGCCAATTCCGCCGGGTTGCTCTTCGGAGTGACCCGGCGGTTTAGGTTATCGGCGAGTGGATTAGCTCAGGCTGTCGATGAACTCTTGGGACGGCTGGCCTTCCGATGAGATGTCGACCAGCGTGCCTTGCGGGTCGGCGACAATCATGCGCCGCTGGCCGTAGAACAGATCGGTCGGTGGTTCGACCACCGTCTCGCCTCGTTCGACAGCACGTTGATGGGTGGCGTCGACGTCGGGCACTACGAACGTGAGCATTGTGCCACCGCCGCCCGCCGTGAGTCCGGCCGGAACGATCTCGTGGCCGGCGGCGATGATGCCCAGTTCCACGCCCTCGGCCTGGGGTGCTCGCAGGTGCACAAACCAATCGCTATCGAACTCGACCGCCATGCCCAACATGTCCTGATACCACTGGCTGACGCCGGGCAGGTCGGTGCTGATGATGTTCGGAAAGCCACGACTAATCATGAACCAGACCGTAGCAACGACTGCTTAGTGGCTGGCCCAGTCCTGACGGATATTGCTGAAGTCGCCTTCGATCAACCGGTCGTGTTGGCCCATCATCCAAAAGAACCCGGCGTCACCGAACATCGAATCACCGGGCGCTGTCGTGAGTTGTAGTAGCAGTCGCCATTGCTCGTCGTCTGTCTTCGCGGCGAACGATTCGACTCGTCGCTGTCGGAAGGCGTCACGTTCAGCGTCGGTGGGGTTGTCGGGCAGGCCTTCAACGTCGCCAAACACGTCGCCGAATTCGAGCCCTGATTCCTTGGTGGCGATGCTGTACACCGGGTCGTTCTGAAACTCGTACGCCCACCCGCCAATCTGGTCGACGTAGGTCGGGTCGCCGGTGGCGCGCCAGTAGGCCTCCCATTCCGCTCCGCTCCAATGGGCGAACACTCGGTCGCCGTTTTGGGGAATGCTCAAGATTGGGCGGAAGTTTCGGTAGAGCGGGATCCGTTCGTCGGCGAAGGGGGTGTGGACGTCGTTGCGGACCTCGAGACCGTCGGTCGACTCGAACCACAAGACGATCCCGTGATCGTTCCAGTTGCCCTCGTCGGAATAGAACTGGAGGATGCCGTGGTCGGGAAACAACGGGCCCGCGGCACCGTCGAGCGCATCGAGGTCGAGTTGTAGGTGCAGGATCAGCGGCTGGCCGTCGATTTCGGGCCACGGATAGTCGGGTGGCAACAGCGGGAGGCCACCGATGTGCGTGCGTCCGCCGGGTATGTCGCCGGTTGCTGGCGACCGAAGTAGCCGCAGTTCCAGAGCAACGTTGTCGGCCTCGCCTGGTCCCGGGGTCGGCGCAGCGTCGGCGGGGACGAGGAGATGGGCCGGCACAGCAAGGTCGACGACCTCGTCTATGCGCTCGGCCGAGAGTCCACTGTCGGCAAGCATCGCCCGAATACCCGCCGGGCTTCTTGGCTGCTCGACCCGCCAGTTGGGTGTTGCGACACTCGCAGGCGAAGTGGATGAGGGGGAGGGGGAAGGGGAAGCCGAATCGTCGACGGCCGGTACCGCACACGATGCGCACAAAGCGTCAGTACAACCAGCCATCGATGCATGCCCTCGTTATCGACGAATTCGGCGATTTGGTTTACCGCTACTGCGAATTCGTGGGGCCGGCCAGCGTTTCTGGCAGCCAATCGACTAGCCGTTCGACGATCTGGTCGCTCGCCCCTTTGAGCAAGTGGTCTTCGCCCGGGAGAAGAACCAGCTCCCCGTGACCGGCCATTACCCGAACCATTTCCGACGATTGAGCCGGAAGTATCTGGTCGTTGGTGCCGTGAAAGAACAACAGCTGTCGGTCGCTCAGCGTGGACACCGGTTCGCAGTCGGCCGATTGGGTGGCCAAGGTGACGACCCCGGGCACCAGTTCGGCGTGCATAGCGGCGGCGGCACGAATCGCCACCGCACCGCCAAAGGAGTGGCCGATCGTCACGAACCGGCGAGCCCCTCGTCGGGCGAGTACTTGCATGGTGGCCAAAAGGTCGAGCACGCAATGGTCGATTCGGTTGGGTTGGCGGTAGCTCACCCGAGCGGCGGCGATATTCTGCGCAGCCAATTTCGTGCCGAGTTCGTGATACAGCCCGCCACCACCGAGGAGTCCACCCATGGCACCCCCGCACATGATGACCGCCCGCTCGTCACCGTCGGCCGGATGCCACAGAACGGTCAGCAAGCCGCCCATCGTGTAGAGCTCGTGGTGTTCGAGCCCATCGGCCAGCGTCACTGAATCCTGGGCCAGAACGCCAAGGTCGCCGAGGGGCGACGACGGGTCGGTGTCAGACATGGGTCCGGTCTAGGCGCAGGCCGGGCGGGTGGTCAAACACCTTGTGGCAGATCGCACGTCGTTGCCAGCTAGATCGCTCGCTGTCGGTTTCTTTTTGCAGTTGAGCCGCGCTGGGCGGCTCAACTGCAAAAATTTCGGGGGTGGGGGCTCGCTCTTTGCGCATCGAACAGGTGTTCGACTAGCTTCGTTCGTCCGATGGGTTTCAACAATCCGCCGATGCCGTGGTCCGAGATCGAACGCAGGCTCTCCGACCGCCCGGCCGGCCCCCGAAACAAGGACGAGGAGTTCCCCGGCGACGGCGGCGATAGCCCTGCGTGGACGCGCAAACGCGCCGACTATGAAGCCCCGGCAGTACCTCGCTACAAAAGTTCGACCCGGTACGCCGAGCTGCATTGTCACTCGAACTTCAGCTTCCTCGACGGGGCGTCAGACCCCGACGAGTTGGTCGAAGAAGGGGTGGCACTCGGGCTAGAGGCGATGGCCATCACCGATCACAACGGGTTCTACGGCGTGGTGCGCTTTGCCGAAGCAGCCCGGGCGCATGGCATGCCGACGGTGTTCGGGGCCGAGATGTCGCTCAACATGGACAAACCCCAGATGGGCATGGCCGACCCGGCGGGCGAACACCTCCTCGTCCTGGCCCGCAACCCGCAGGGGTACGCCCACCTCGGCCGGGCAATTAGCGAAGCGCAGATGGCGGGGGAGAAGGGGGCACCTCGTATCGGGTACGAACGCATGGTCGAGCTCGGCGCCTCGGGCGACTGGTTGGTGCTAACCGGGTGCCGCAAGGCCGCGGTGCCCGCTGCGCTCGAGCGAGAAGGGCCAGCGGCAGCTCGGCGGGCGCTCGAGATGCTGGTCGACGGGTTCGGGCGCAACAACGTGGTGGTCGAGTTGTGGGATCACGGCCAGCCGCTCGATTCGGCTCGTAACGATGCGATGGCCCGTTTGGCGATGGAGGTCGGGGTCGATGTGGTGGCGACCAACAACGTGCATTACCACGCCCCCAAACGTCGCCGTTTAGCCACGGCGATGGCGGCGGTTCGGGCTCGCCGATCGCTCGACGATATCGACGCTTGGCTCCCCGCTGCGGCGTCGGCGCACCTGCGGTCGGGCGATGAGCAGGCCCGACGCTTCGCTCGGTATCCCGGCGTGGTCGAACGAGCAGCCGAGCTAGCCCTCGACTGTGCGTTCGATCTTCAGCTGGTGGCCCCCGAACTGCCGCCCTACCCCTGCCCCGACGGGCACGACGAGATGTCGTGGCTACGCGAGCTCACCGAACGAGGTGCCGCCCACCGGTATGGCCCTCGGGGTTCGGAGCGGGTGCCCGGGGCGTACGAACAGATCGACCACGAACTCGACCTCATCGAACAGCTCGGGTTCCCCGGCTACTTCTTGGTGGTGTGGGACATCGTCGAGTTTGCCCGGGTCAACAACATCTACTGCCAAGGCCGTGGGTCGGCGGCCAACTCGGCGGTTTGTTACGCCCTCGGTATCACCAAGGCCGATGCGGTGTCGCTCGGGTTGTTGTTCGAGCGGTTCTTATCGCCCGAGCGCGACGGACCACCCGATATCGATATCGATTTCGAGAGCGGTCGGCGTGAAGAGGTCATCCAGTACGTATACGAGCGGTACGGGCGCGAGTACACGGCCCAGGTGGCCAACGTCATTACCTACCGCAGCAAGTCGGCGGTGCGCGACGTGGCCAAGGCGCTTGGCTACAGCACCGGCCAACAAGATGCGTTCAGCAAGAGCCTCGACCGATGGAGTTCGTTGTCGACCCAGGACGCCCACGAAGAAGGATTACCTAGTCAGGTGTTCGAGCTGGCGGCCGAGCTCGAACACGCGCCCCGACACCTGGGCATTCACTCGGGCGGCATGGTGATCTGCGATCGGCCGATCGTCGAGGTGTGCCCGGTCGAGTGGGGTCGGATGGAGAACCGCAGTGTGCTCCAGTGGGACAAAGAGGATTGTGCCCGGACCGGATTGGTGAAGTTCGACCTGTTGGGGCTCGGCATGTTGAGCGCCCTGCACCTGTCGGTCGACCTGATCGCCGAGTTCTACCAAGACGACGCCGGCAACCCGCTCGAACTCGACCTGGCGCTGCTGCCCCAAGAGGCCGAGGTGTACGACATGATCTGCGCCGCCGACACGATTGGGGTGTTCCAGATCGAGAGCCGAGCCCAGATGGCCACTCTGCCTCGCCTGCGGCCTCGGTGTTTCTACGACCTGGTGGTCGAGATCGCGCTAATTCGCCCCGGCCCGATCCAGGGCGGTTCGGTGCATCCGTACATTCGGCGCCGCAACGGCGAAGAGCCGGTTACCTACTTACATCCGCTGCTCGAAAAGTCATTGGCCAAAACGCTCGGGATTCCGTTGTTCCAAGAGCAGTTGATGCAGATGGCGATCGACGTGGGCGGCTTCACCCCCGGCCAGGCCGACGAGTTGCGTCAGGCGATGGGGTCAAAGCGCAGTCGCGAACGGATGGAAGCCCTACGAGCCCAGATGTATGCCGGAATGGCCGAGCGGGGGATCACCGGCGACATCGCCGAGACGTTGTGGGAGAAGCTGGCGGCGTTCGCCAGCTATGGGTTTCCCGAGAGTCATTCGGTGTCGTTTGCCTACCTGGTGTATTCGAGTTCGTGGGTCAAACATCACTACCCGGCGGCCTTCTGTGCCGGGCTACTCAACGCGCAACCGATGGGGTTTTACTCGCCTCATTCGCTGGTGCAAGACGCCCGTCGCCACGGCGTTGTGGTGCACACGCCCGATATCAATGCATCGGCGGCCGGCGCCACCCTCGAACCGGTCGATGACGGTTCAGACGAGATGGCGGTGCGGTTGGGCCTGAGTTCGGTGCGTCATGTGGGCGACGACTTGGCCAAAGCGATCGCTGCTGGGCAGCCCTACGAGTCGATGGAAGACGTAGCCCGAGCCCACGACCTGACCTTGCCGGTACTCGAGTCGATGTCGACCGCCGGGGTTTTCGACTCGGTGCTGGCCGCCGCCGAGTCGCCTCGGGCCGCTCGCCGCCAAGCGTTGTGGTCGGCCGGTGCGGTGGCCCAAGGTTCGCCTAACAAGCTGGCCGGCATCGTCACCGGGGTCGAGGCGCCAACCTTGCCCGGGATGTCCGACCACGAACTCGCTATGGCCGACCTGTGGTCGACCGGCGTGTCGCCCGATGGTCACCCCACCAAGTTTGTTCGCCCCCAGCTCGACGAGATGGGGGTCATCACGGCGATTGGCCTGCGCGACGCCCCAGCCAACACGAAGGTGGTGGTGGCAGGTGTGGTCACCCACCGGCAACGGCCTCAGACCGCGGGTGGCACCACGTTCATCAACCTCGAAGACGAAACCGGGCTGATCAACATCGTTTGCTCGAAAGGCTGCTGGACGCATCACGCCAAGGTCGCAAAGTCGGCCCCGGCCATGTTGGTGAAAGGCCGCCTCGAAAAGAACGAGGGGGTTATCAACGTCATCGCCGAAAAGCTCGAAGCCCTACCGGTCCGCACCCCAATCCCGTCGCGAGACTTTCGTTAACCAGTGTCTCGTGAGGCAGTGTCTCCTCAGGCAGTGACTAGGTAACAAGGGCGGTGATTACGGCGACCGCGTTGGCGATCGTGCCGCCGATTACCAGCCGCTCAAGATGCACCCGCATCTTGTTCATCTCGGTGCGTAGGCCACTGTCGAGTTCGGCCATATTGCCTTTGAGTTCGGTTCGGAGTTCGGCCATGTCGCCTTTGAGTTCGGTTCGGAGTTCGGCCATGTCGCCCGTGAGTTCGGTTCGGAGTTCGGCCATGTCGCCTTTAAGTTCGGTCCGAAGAGCGGCCATATCGCCTGTGAGTTCGATGCGCAGTTGGGCCATTTCGGTGCGAAGGTCGCTGCGCAACTCGGCCATCTCACCGCGCAGCTCAGCCATTTCGCCCCGCAGTTCGGTGCCGAATGCATGCATGTCGGTCCGCAGCACGAGTTGGTCTGCGGGTTGTGCGGGTAAGAGTTCCATCAGGCTGTTCGCTGGTTGAGTGCCGATGGCGACCTCGAGCCGGGTAAAGAGGTCGCGACGTTCTTTGTCGGTGATCGACATAGTGATGTTCTCATTTGTTTTCAGGTTTCGTCTAGAGGAATGTCTTGGCGCATTCCTGAAGCCTGAAGGAGAACGTATCGGCCTGGTCTGACAGCGACCGTTACCCGATGAGGATGCCGAGCAACGACGACCGGCTGATGTTTTGGCGGTCGAGGGTGTCGAGGACGGCCAGGGTTTCGTGGTCGGCGTTGAGGCCGAGCGGGGTGGCCAAAGCGTAGAGCTGGAAGCGGTAGCGGTGGACGGTGCCGAGCGCCTTCGAGGGGGCGAACCACCCGTACTGGCCGGCGCCATTGCGGTGCTCGACTACTCCAGGCGGAAGCTCGCCTTCCCCAAAGCCCGGGGTGGTGGCCGGAATCCCCGAAACGATCCAGTGCACAAAATTGCTGTTGTCGACATCGGTGGCGACCAGAACCAGCTCGACGGCCTCGGGCGGCACGTTGACGAAGGTGAAGGCCGGCCAGAGGCCAACACCCACCGAGGTGAATGCCTCGCTCAGTTCGGCGCCCGCTTCAAACGACGGACTCAGCAGTTCGAAGCCGTCAACCCCAGCCTCGGCAAGGGGAATCACCGACTGCACTTCGTCGGGTCCGCTTCCGTCGGCGGCCACGAAGGCATCTCGTTGGGTCTCGGGCCCAAGTTCGCGACCGGTCGTGGCCGGCGAACACGCAGCGGCGCCAACCACGCACACAACGGCGACCGCAACTGGTCGAAGCCACCGGGCAGAAAGGGAAGGGGAGAAGCCAAACATCGAACTTTGACCCTATCGGCAGCCAAACGCCGATTTCACTCACCGATCGGTGGAGATTCAGGTCAGGCAGCGATACTTGTTCTGACCATGTCGTTTCTTCGGACTCTCGTGGCGCGCCTGCGCGCCTTGACCTTGGATCGCCTTCGCGCGCTTCTGGGGCCCGACGAGACCGGTGTGCGGCAGAGTTTGGCGGCGCTGGTGTTGTCGTCGATCGCCATGATCGTGGGTGGGCTCACGCTCGCCGCCTCGACCGACACCCTCGAGGAATTGCCGGGGTTGTTGTTGTTGGTTCCGGCGGCGATTGCCTTGCGGGGCAACGTGTTTGGTTCGCTCGGGTCGCGGCTCGGCACCGCGATCACTATGGGTACCTTCACCCTCAGCCCCCGACTCGACACGATCTCGGGACAGAACATCGTCGGCTCGATTGGGTTGTCGCTCGGTCTGTCGGTTTTGGCGGCGTTTCTGGCCAAGCTCGTGGCGATCGTGTTCAGTATCTCGCCCACGATGGGACTCGACGATTTCATCGTGGTGTCGGTGGTGGGTGGTGTGCTCGCCAGCGTGGTCGTGTTGGCCATCACCCTCGTGCTGGCCGCCGGGTCGGTGAAGTACGGGTGGAACCTCGACAACGTGACCGCTCCGTTGGTTACCGGCGTCGGCGATGTGGTCACCCTGCCAGCGCTGCTGCTGGCCTCGCTGCTCACCCGTCGGGCCGGGATCACCACCACCCTCGCCGTAGCGGTGACGATCATCGGACTCATCGCATCGGTAGCGATGTTGCGCACCGCGCTGCCCGAACTTCGCCGCATCGCCATCGAGTCCTTCCCCGTGTTGAGCGTGGCGGTGATTCTCGACCTGGTGGCCGGCATCACGGTCGAGAAACGGCTCGACCAATTCTCTGAACATGAGGCGCTGCTGATCTTGTTGCCGTGTTACTTCGGTGCCGCTGGCTCGTTGGGCGGGATCTTGTCGAGTCGCCTTTCGACCAAGTTTCACCTGGGTGTGATCAGCCCCGGCCCGTGGCCCGCCCGTGCCGCCCGCGGCGATATCCGCACCATCTTCTTGTTATCGATCCCGGTTTTCGCCATGACCGCCTTCTTCGCTCAGGTAGCGGCTAGTGCGTTTGGGTTCTCGAGCCCGGGTGTCTTCGAACTGATCAGCGTCGCCGTGGTTGGTGGCTTGTTCGCCACCCTCTTTGTGGTGGCCGTTTCGTACTACGGCACCCTCGCTGCCGTGCGGCTTGGCTTTGACCCCGATACCTACGGAATCCCGATCGTCACCTCAACGCTCGACTTTGTGGGCGCCTTCACCCTCATCCTCGCCATCGTCGTGGTGGGGATCTAGCGCCAGTGAGCAACCAATGAGCAGTGCCGCGTTCTTCTTCTTCAACCCACAAACCCCTACAGTCTGAAAACCGACAGGATTATGGACGACAAACCGAGAAACTTACGCACGATGCTGGCGGAGGCGAAAGACACCTCCGAACTCATGGTCGACCTTGCCTATGCCGCCGTGTACTTCGGCGATCCCGATATGGCCGAAGAGGTAGGCGAGCTTGAGGAGCGCATCACCGACCTGGTGGCCGATATGCGCACGCTGTGCGTGCTTGCGGTGCGTAGCCCGAAAGAAGCCAAGGCAATGTCGTCGGTGCTGCAAGTGATCTCGGCGATGGAACGGATCGCCAACGACGCGGTCGATGTTGCCCGGGTGGTTACCCACCAGCTTGGGATTCCGCGTCAGCTGCTGGTCGACCTGGCCGACGCAGAAGAGGTTTCGCACCGCGTGTTGGTGAGCGAAGGCTCGCACATGGCTCACCGGCCGCTGGCCGCTCTCGAACTTCCGGTCGCCGCCGGTATGCGGGTAATGGCGGTGCGTCGCGAGCGCAGCTGGATCACCAGCTTGTCGGGTGAAAGCGTGCTCGTTCCTGGCGACGTGTTGTTCCTGCGGGGCTCACCGGCGGGGATCGGCCGGCTCCGTCAGCTTGCCGCCGCACCCGAGTGGCAGCCGCCGGTGGCCGAAGAAGAAACGATCGTCACCGACCTCGACCGGGCGGTCGACGTGTTGGTCGAGATGAAGAACCTGTCGGAGGTCGCGGTGGGACTTGCGTACTCGGCGATCGTGCTGAACGACCGTGGGTTGGTGGCCGAGGTCCGTCACCTGCAAGACCGGCTCGACGAAATGAAGGACCGCCTCGAGTTGTGGGTGTTGCGGGCCGCGTCGGACAACATCGACCCGTCGCCGCTGCGAGGGTTGTTGCATCTGGCCGAAGCCGCCGAAGACATTGGCGACCAGGCCCAGCAGATGGTGGCGCTCGTCGACGCCCAGACCGATGTGCATCCGGTGCTCGGGCTTGCGCTCGGCGAATCCGACGAAGTGGTCATGCAGGTGCCCGTCGCGGCGGGCAGTAACTGCGAGAACCGTACGCTCGCCGAGCTCCAGCTCGACATCGAACCCGGATTCGACGTGCTCGCTATCCGCCGCGGCGGCGGGTACCTCTACCGACCCGGCGGCCGAGCGCAGCTGGTGGTGAATGACGAGCTGATCACCGTCGGACCCGACGAAGGCCGCAGCTTGCTGGCTTCGTTGTGCGGGTGGGATCTCATCGACGACGACGACACCGGCGAAAGCGAGCTCGTGCCTCAGGGCGGGCGCAACTAGGTCGCAAGCCAACAAACCTCACTAGTATCGCGCCGACATGAGTTCCGCACCTGAACCTTCGGCCCCCAGCTACGAGGGCTATCGAATCCTCACCCTGCACGCTCATCCCGACGATGAGTCGAGCAAGGGTGCAGCCAGCATCGCCAAGTACAAGGCCGGCGGAGCGACCACGGTGTTGGTGTGCGCGACCGGTGGGGAAGAGGGCGACATCTTGAACCCCGCGCTCGACCGCGACGAGGTGCGCGACAACCTGAAGTTGGTGCGCGAGGCCGAACTCGCCGACGCGGCCAAGATCATCGGCTACGACACCGTCATCATGCTCGGTTACCGAGATTCCGGAATGGAAGATTCCGAGGCCAACAAGAACCCCGAGTGTTTCTGGCAGGCTCCGGTCGACGAAGCGGTCGACAAGCTGGTCGAGATTCTGCGTATCCATCGTCCGCATGTCTTTGTGACCTACAGCGACGACCAGCAGGGATACCGCCACCCCGATCATCTGCGGGTTCACGACATCAGCGTGCCGGCCTTCGAACTGGCCGCCGACGCCAGCTATCGCCCCGACCTCGGCCCAGCCTGGTCGGTGTCGAAGATGTACTACACCACCTGGGCTCGGTCGCGGCTGGTTGCGTTGCACGAGAAGTACGCCGAACTCGGGCTCGAGTCGCCGTACACCGAGGACTGGTTTAAGCGCCCCGACCAAGATCACCGAGTGACCACGCGGATCGAGATCGGCGACTATTTCCATGTGCGAGGCGCGGCCCTGAAAGCCCACGCCACCCAGGTCGACCCCGAGTCGCCGTTTTGGTTCGGGTTGCCCGACGACGCCGCCCGCGACGCCTACCCGTACGACGACTACATCATGGGTCGCGCCCTCGTGCCGATCGAGACCCCCGAAACCGACATGTTCGCCGGAATCGTCCTGGGCGAGGCCGACGCGATCGTGCTGACCGACTCGGCGAGCGAGTAACCATGGCCCAGTACCTTTCCGAACAATGGTGTGCTCGTTACCAAGAGCTTGGCGCCCAGCTGCCCAAGCGCGACGGCCTGAACGTCATCACGCAGTACGTGGTCGAGAAGACCCCCGACGGCAACATCCGCTACTACGACGTGGTGACCGACGGCCAGATCACCGAGGTATCGCTCGGCAAACACAAAGAAGCGACCATCAAGGTCACCTGGCGCTACGACTACGCGATGAAAATGCTGGCCGGCGAACTCGGTCACGACGCGGCCTACATGCAAGGCCGGATCAAGGTCGAAGATGACTACCGCACGTGGCTGTTCGAGTTGGGCGAGCTCCTTCGCAGCCCCGAATACGACCAGTTCCGCGCTGCCCTCCACGCCGACACCGAATTCCAGCCCTAACCCCGAAATTTTCGGGTGGAACCCGCCCAGAGCGGGTCAAGCGCGATCAGAAGTTGGGTTTAGCCGAGGCGTTGCAGTGCGCAGATTTCTCGGTAGCTAACCGCTTCGATGAGGTTGCGATCCATCGCCTGTAGCAGGCCCGAATCGCCGACCAACAGATCGAGATCGCTCACTCGAGCGGTCCAGTCCGGATCGGCGGCTCGTAGCTCGGGCGAATCGATCGCCGGTTCGAGCACAAGTTCGGTGACCCCGGGCTCAAGCGAAGACAACAGCTCTTCGAATGCGTCGCGCTCGAGACCTCGGGCAAAGACAACCTGGTCGGGCAACAAGATGTTCTCTTCGACGGCCAGCCCGCGGAACGGGAAGCCGGTTTGGGCCTCGGTGGTCGCGCCACCCAGTCGCAACGGCAGCCGGTATTCGCAGCTGAGGTCGAGCAACACATCGAAGAACTCGGGGCGCTGCTGAAGCGCACCACGCATCGTGGCGAGGTGCGTCACGCGAAATCCCCAGAGAACAGCCCGCTCGACCTGGGCTCGGCACTCTCGACGGACCTCTTCGAGGTCGGCGTGGTCCCAGAGGTCGTCGAGGGTTCGCGGGAATCCGCCTTCGCCGTCGAACAACGAGGGCGACGACGTGATGGGCCCCCACCGAAGCGTTTCGAGTTCGGCGTTGAGGGTCAACAACACACCGGTGTTCTCGCCCCGGTAGTTCGCTGCCGCGTGACGGGCCCAGGGGCCGGGGATCGAAACGGTGGCACCGGTGGCGATGCCCGAACGGACTGCCGAATACACGCCTTCGGTCGCGGCGTGGCTAGTGCCGAGTTGGTCGGCGGTGATCAGCAGCGCTCGGGTCGATGCGGAATACCCGAGACGTTCGGCGAGGGCGCTCATCTCTCGAACTTACCGAATCGCACACAGTCGACCACGAGCGGGCCAGTTCGGTCGTCAACTTTTCCCTGCGGTCGTGGGTCACTACCTTCGTGAGCGATGGAAAGTCGGGACGGCGGGAGCGCGGGCTACAACGCGCAGGAATGGGCAGCGGCGGGAATCGTCGCTGCCGGGGCGGTTGTGGTGGGCACCGCAGCAAGTCTGGGGTCGCGGGCGACGCTGGTTGTCGCGGTCTGCGCACTGGCCGCCATTTCGGCCGGTCGTGCGGGCTGGCGGAGCAAGAACGTGATTTGGGCGCTGGCGTCGATCATCGCTGTGTTGATGATGTCGAGCACGATTATTCATCACGCGGTCGGCGATCTCGACGCGGCGCATCCGGCGTGGCGAGCGGTTCAGCTCGCCCAATTCTGGTCGGTTGCGATCCTGGTCACCGTTGGATTCTGGATCGGGAGTCGCCCGTTTCTCTCCTGGCGATCCGGTCGTCGGGCCGCCCACGCTACGGCTGTCGGAATCGTCGCCGGATCGGTGGGCGTTGTGCTGCTCGACGCTCGATGAACGGGCAGGTGCCGTGGGTTGGGTTCGAGCGGATCAGCCTCGGCCTCATCGTTGCCGGCTTAGCGACCGTCGGTGTCGCGGTATTGGTGCTCGGCCGGGCGATGCGATCGTTGCATCGCCGCCTCGAGCTCACGATCGTCGCCGGATCTATTGGTCACCTGCTGTTGCAGTCGTTGGCCCTGGCCCGAGACGATGCAACGCTCATCGACTGGGCCGTAGTGGTGAGTATGTCGTCGCTGCTGATTGCGGCGAACCGGGGCGATTCCGCCCAGCTCGGACAGCCGGTCTCGGAACATCAGACGGTCGTGCAGGCGCGGTTGTGGTCACCGTTGGTCGCTATTGGTGGCGTGTTGGGTGTGGCACTGGTGTTTCGGCTGGGTGTCCGGCTGGAGGTTGCGGCGGCCTGCGTTGTTGGGTCGCTGGCGTTTGCCGGGTTCGCCGCCCGAGAGATGTTCGGGCCTCACAAGCCGCCTGTTCTGCCCTTTGGGCGCCGCGACCGGGCGCTCCAGCGATTGGCGAACGACTTGGTTGAGGGCGATATTCGCCTTATTGGCAGGCCAGTGGTCCGGGCCGCCGACGGCGTGACCGTCGGGATCGAATCCGAGCCAGACTGGTGCGACGCCACCTGGGACGCCTTCCCGATACAAGGGCTGGCGGGCGAGGCCCGCCTTACCGAACTTCTCGACCAGCAGACCCTGCAGGCGGCACGTACGCATTTGCCCGGACTGCTGAATGCGCTGGGTGGCGACGAACCATGGCTGAGCGTGCCGGTGACGGGGCGGGTTCCCCATACGTTTGGCAAGCGGACCGACGACAACGACCTCGACGGGTTGGTGCTGCGCCTCCACCGGGCTCCGACGCTGAATGAAGCTGACCAGCTCGACCAGTGGCGCGACCTCGGGGTGTGGCTCCAGCTCAACGATGCGAGCGCTCAGGCCTTTGAAGCGAGCGGCGACTGGCTGAGCCCCGAGATTGTGTCGATGGCGATCGGGGAGCGGTCGGACTTTGGGAAGTCGGCGATGATGCTCGTGCGGGTTGATCAACCTGGCGTTCCGGTTGCCGACATTCATCGAGGCGGTGCATATTTCACCGTGAACCAAGCACAGTCGCCGTCGCAGTCTCGCGACTGCTGTCGCCCGCTTCGCCGGCTGCCTCCACGAGCGACGAATCGGTCCGGCCACTTCCGCCCAGCGGCACCGGCGACAGTTAGTTCGACCGGTTGTCGTTTCCTAGAGTGCGGGGATGAGCCGAATCGATCCCTTGCCGCGTGAAGACCTCGCCGACTACGAACCGTTCTTTGCGATGGTTGAGGAGTCGATGGGGTTTGTACCGACCTCGATGCAGGTGATGGCCAAGATCCCGTCGCTGTTCGATGCGTTTAGCGGGTTGGCGGGCAGTATCACCATGATGGGCAAGATCGATCGGGGCCTTGGCCAACTGATCGCCAACGTCGCCAGCCACAGCGCAGGGTGTCGGTATTGCCAGGCCCACACCAGTGCCCATGCCGCCCATGCCGGAGTCGATACCGACAAGGTGGCCCAGGTTTGGGAGTTTGAAACGAGCGACCTGTTTTCCGAAGCCGAACGGGTCGCGTTACGGGTTGCACGCGACGCCGCCCAGGTTCCCAACGGTGTCACCGACGAATCCTTTGCCGCCTTGGGCGAGCACTACGACGAAGAACAGATCATCCAGATCGTGGCGACGATCAGTTTGTTTGGTTTCTTGAACCGCTGGAACGACACGATGGCGACCACGCTGGAGTCCGAGCCGATGAGCTTTGCGGCCGAGCACCTGGGTCCGGCAGGTTGGGAAGCAGGAAAACACTCGCCAGGGCAGTAATTGCAACGATCTTGGCGGGAGAACGGGTGGTTTGGGCGAGTGTGTCACACCCCATCTGCATACTGGGTTTATGAGTACGCAGCTCCACCTCGCAGACACCGAACCCCGCCTCTTTGCCTTGGGTGCCCCAACCCCCAAGCCCACCGCAAAGGCCAAGCCAACAACGCCCTCCGCCGCCACGTCATCTACGCGCCGCAAGGCCCAAACGGCCCCGTCGGCCCCTCGGACGGCTCTTCAGGATCGCAACCTCGCCGCCGTGCGTGAAGCAAAGGCGGCCAAGGCCGCAGCGGCAACGTCACGTCGCAACCGCACCGCAGCGTCGTGGCAGCTCGACGAGACCACCCGCCAGACGGGTCGGGCTGGTCTGGCCGCCGCTCGTGAAGCGTTGCTCGCCGCCCGCAAAGCCCAGTTTGAGGTGCTCGATTCCGCGGCCTAGCCCGATGGTCTAGAGTGAGGCCGCCCTCACCCCCTGGTCACTTCCCCCGATCACGGTTTGGTTTTCGAGGTCACTATGAGGTTGTCCCAACTCGGTCGGGTGCTGGCGCTTGCCTGTATGGCGTTTGCGACGAGCTGTGCTGCACCAGACTTCGTCGCGCCGGTCGGGCCCGACGATGTGGCGGTGGCCAATGGGGTCGTGTTGGAAATCGCCGATGGCGACACGCTACGAATCGACTTGGCCTCGGGTCCCGAACTGGTGCGCCTATTGGGCATCGACACTCCCGAAACCGTCGACCCGAATCGCCCCGCCCAGTGTTACGGCGCGCAAGCATCGGCCTACCTCCACGCCGCACTTCCACCAGGAACCGCGGTGCGAGTTGTTCGCGACCAGCAGTCCCGCGACCGGTTTGGTCGCCTGTTGGCCTATGTGCAGCGGGCGAGCGACGGGGCGTTCATCAACCTCGAGATCCTGGCCGGTGGCTTTGGCGAGACCTTGTCGATCGCTCCGAATACCACCTACCGGGAAGTGTTTCGCTCGGCCCGCGACGCCGCGGCAGCCGACGGTCGTGGCCTGTGGGGCAGCTGTGATGGTCCCGACCAACCGTTGGCCGGGTAATTCCAGGTCGCTGCTCCACGCCTAAACTTTGCCCGATGCACTCCGGTGATTTCTTAGGATTGGTTCCAGGCGAGGGCGACCTTTCGTGGACGTTGCCCGTGGTCGATGAGATTTGTTCGGGCATGGGTTCGTTGTTTGGCGGTGCGGCGCTGGGCGGTGCTATCTCGGCGCTCGAGCAAGCCGCTGATCGACCCGTTGCGTGGGCGACCGGGCAATTCATCTCTTTTTCAAAACCGCCGGAGGTGCTTACCGTCGATGTCACCATTCGAGCCGCCGGCCGTCGCACCACCCAGGCGTTTTGTCTCGCCCATGTCGATGGTCGCCCGGTGATCGAGGTGATGGCGGCGCTCGGAAATCGCCCGAGCGAAGTACACGAAGTCTGGGCCGAGCGAATCGATGTTCCGCCGCCGCTCGAGTGCCCGATTACCGTCTACCAGTCAGACAAGCCCACCATCTCGCACAGCTTCGAGCGCCGACTCGCTCGGGGGAAGCTCGATCGTTCGGCCGATGCCCCGATGACCGACGGTAGGTCGGCGTTGTGGTTCAAACTTCCGGCCGAACTCGATGTCGACGCCGGCCTGCTGGCGATCCTCGGCGATTTCGTCCCGTTCGGGACCCACATGGTGGTCGACGATGGGGTTATCGCTGGTTTGACCAGCCTCGACAACACGATTCGGGTCGTGAACCTGGTGCCGACCAGCTGGGTGTTGCTCGATGTGCAGATTTACTCGATTGCCAACGGGTTCAGTCAGGGGATCGTGCACCTGTGGGCCGAAGACGGCACCTTGTTGGCAACCGCCAGCCAGACATGCCAGGTCCGCAATCCAAAACCGGCCAAAACACTGGGGTAACTACTCCAGATTTTGGCCCAATTGGTCGAAAACATCATCGATGTCTTCTCCATCGGCCACCGCCGATCTCATTCCGGCTCACCGGTTCGGGCCCCTGCTCGCCGAGGCACGGCTGCGCAAGGGGGTCGACCTGGCGGCTATCGCCGAGCAATCTTCGGGACAATTCACCGTTGGTGAGTTGGCCGAGATTGAGGTAGGTCGCAACGCACTGCGAGAAGACCTACTCCCGGTCGTGAGCGCCCTCTACGGCGTCGATTGTGGTCGGATCGTGCCGCACCGGGCGAAACTGTTTCTCGACGTCACCGCCAGGCACCTTCGGGTTGGCACCGAGGTTGTCCAGCTCAAAAAGACCGACGAGCAACACATCCTCGATCGGTACTTATCGCTGGTCTACATGTTGCGCAACATTACGCCGGGCACCGAGATTCCGCTCCGGGGTGCCGACCTAGCAATCCTCGAAGCGTCGTTGCATGAACGGGCCGAGCTCATCGAGGAGCGACTTCTCGCAGCGATGGCCGCCAACGATCCGGTGCTGGCCACCATGTTGGCCCGGTTCAAGAACAAGCTGTGGGTCCCCGGCGCTGGCCTGTTGGTGGGCGCAGTCGGTCTTGGCGCCTTGGTGTTTGCTTCCCAAGCCGAAGCCGAAGAGGATTCCCAAGCGGTAGGCGGCGGCGACGTCGCGCCGAACGAGCTGGTCGTCGATGCTCTGGTCCAACAACCGGCACCGGTGGTGAACATCGGCCTCACCGAGCAGAACGTCGTCGAGCACGATGGGGTTGAGGCGGCGGCACCTGAGGTCGCGGCGGTCGACGTAAAAGCCGAGGCGTTGGCCCTTGTCGGCCTTGATCTTGAGGCGACCTTTCCTGGGTGGTCGGTCGAGTTTCGCAACGGGGTCGACGGCTTCCACGGCATGACCTTCGCCCTCGACAAGCGCATCGAAATCTACGTGCAGCCGGGCGACACGGCCGACGAACTCGCAGGCGTGATCGCCCACGAGTTAGGGCATGCGTTTGATCTGACCTATCTCGACGACACCCAACGGATCGACTGGATGAACCAGCGAGGCATCACCACCCAGTGGTGGGTCGGCAACGGGGTCAACGACTTCGCCGCCGGCCAAGGCGATTTCGCCGAGACGTTCGCCGCGCACCTCACCGGCGATCATGTGCACCACGACTCGGCAGGCGAATTGAGCGCCGCCGACGCAGCATTGCTCGATCAGATGCTCGGATCGTTCTTACACGCCTCGTAAACAACTCGTAGGTGGCTGGTGAGGTCGTCGAGCGAGGCATGGGCATTAAGCCCGCTGGTCGAGGCCATGAGATAGGCCCGTGCCGGACCCACTGGCCGGGCCTGCCAGCCCGCCGTCGCCGTCTTGTCGACGGCGAGCCGCCAACCGGTGAGCCCAACGAAACAGACGACCATCGGTCGGTACCGTTCGGCCAGTGCGTCGAGCCGAGGGAGGCCATCGCGGTACTCGTGGGGTTCGAGTTCGCTCGCTTTGCGGGTGGGCCGCTTCACCAGGTCGGTGAAGCCAACGCCGTGATGTTTGAGGGCGTGCGCGGGGTCGCGGTCGACCGACACGAGTCCGGCGGCCAGGGCGGCAGGCCAGAACCGGTTGCCGGGTCGACCGAAACTGATTCCCGACTCGGCCGAGTACACGCTTGGGTTGAGGCCACAGATCAGCACTCGCATGTTCGGGCCAACCGAATCGGCGAGCCATGGTTCGCTCATGGTTGGCTCAGCCGAAGAACTTGGCCTGAAGCGCCCGCATGCCTTCCAGCCACTTCTCGTGGGCGTTGCCCTTGGTCGCCATGAAGTGCGCCACTTCGGGGTGCGGCAGGATCAACAGTTCCTCGGAGTCGAGGCCGGCGATCACCGCATCGGCCACGACCTCGGGTTCGACCATGCCGTGGGCCACCACGTTGGCGACGGCTGGGTCGTCGGAGTCGGTCATCGGCGTTCGAACCGCCATTGGGGCAAGGCACGACACCTTGATGCCGTCGGCCTCATGGGTGATCGACAGCCACTCGGCTAACGCAACCGCTCCGGCCTTGGTTACCGAGTAGGCAGCGTCGCCCAAGTTGGTGAGCAGCCCGGCTGCCGACGCGGTGTTGAGCAAGTAGCCGCCACCACGTTCGGTCATACGAGGGATCAGGATTCGGGCGGCGTACACGTGCGCCATCACGTTGACGCCCCAGATGGCGGCCCAGGCATCGTCGGGCGCGTCGACCCCGGCTCCGGTCCCGATGCCAGCGTTCGAACAAAACAGATCGATCGGGCCGGCATCGGCCTCGACCTGGTCGATGAACGCCTCGAGTGCTGTCGGATCGCTCACGTCGACCACGGCGCTAAGGCCGCCCAACTCTTCGCCGACCGCAGCCACGTCGGGATTCATGTCGCACACCGCCACGTGCGCAGCACCTTCGGCCACAAACCGTTTCGCTAGGGCATACCCGATGCCCGATGCGCCGCCGGTTACCACCACGATCTTGCCTTCGAGTTTCATGGCTGCATTATGGCGAACCGAGCACCGGAACAACGAATGAGGGCTTTGACCCTTCACCCCTCGACGGCGGGACCGTCGCTACTAGGTCATTTGACCATTTTCGCCACCCTGCTCGGGGTAGGGGTGGCCCAACATGTACTGTGGTGCGTAGCAGGAACACAGGTTTCTGAACCGGACGAATTGACCCGTCGTCCATCAACAGCGAGGTGAGCAATGACTGGAACCATCGATTTCGAAACCGTTGCTGAGGCACTCGCGCTCATCGACCAAGGCCTGGGCGATATGCAGCACCGCAACATGGTGACCACCGACGAAGTGGCCGATCTGCTGCTCGACGTTCGCATGATCTTGTCGGCCCCATCGGTCGCCTCGGTGATCGAGGACGGAAGCCCCGACCTCGAGCCAGCGATCAGCTAATCGATCGCTAACTAGCGAGACGATAACGGCCAATACTTTTTGGCTAGCTTTCCGAGCGCCACGCCGGTAACCACGCCGCCCGCAACATCGGTTGCGTGGTGGATCTTCACGTGGATGCGGCTGTAGGCCACCACCGCTGCGGTGGCATAAAACACCGGCCGCAACTTCGGTACCTCATCGCTCAGCATGGCAGCGGCCATAAATGCCGAGCTGGCGTGCCCACTGGGAAAGCTGCTGGTTTTTGGCTGGCGAAGATGTAGCGGTCGGTCGCCCTCGAACTCGGGCCGTTCGCGTTTGAACAACGACTTCACGAACCCGTTCACAAAGGCCGATTCGGCGCCCATGGCCGCGCTGAGCCGGACCGCAAGTAGTGGATCACGACGGCCAACCGCGGTGGCGACACCGAGGACATGCCAGATCTTGCTCCAGTCGCCCCACTCGGAGGCGGCGTAGAACACCTGGTCGGCCACCGAGTTGCCACGGAGCTTTTCTGCCCATGCCTCGACGGCATTGTCGGCGTCGTCGATAGCGGACACCCAACGAGTCTAGATGGGTGGGTCGGTGCTTATGCAGCGTGGCCGGCGACGTTGTTCTCGTCGCGCATCAGTGCGTGGATGGGGCGCCATCCAGGTCCAACTTCGCCAGCTTCGATCATGTTGGCGATGCGGTTGACGCCGAAGTCGTCGAGTCGCTGACCGGTGGTCATCAGGTCGTCGAGCAGGTAGAGAAACACCACCAGGCTCTCGATCGGCTGGAGCGACTTCTCACGGCTTACGACCACCGATTCGATCAACGGGGTTGGCATCATCACGTCGCCGAGGCTGACGCGAGTTGCCCGAGCGAGTTCGGATGCACCGTCAGATGCTCCGACAACGCCACCAACATCGCCAACCAGCACAAACAACCCTGCCTGAGACACTACGAGTCGTGCGTCGTCGCGGGAGGCGACGAACAGATTCGAGATGGTGGCAAGGCGTTCATCGATCGCCGCTGCGGTTACGGGTTCGGACATAACCATGATGATCGACTGAAGAACGGTGCGGCTTGAGTACTTTCCCCAAGACCGTCGAGGTTGCCCAAATTTAGGTATGTGAGGTCGTTTGGTAGGCGCCAGGAGACGTGAACAGGTCGCGCCGCCATCGCTTGGGTGTCAGCAGCGCCGCACGGGGGTAGTCCTCAAAGAGCCAGCGGGCAAAGTTTCGCCGCGTCCAGCCGGTTGCGCCTGCGATACGAACTGCGACCTCAGCGGTGGCTGGTTTCGCCAAGACTTTCGACAGCGCAACGGCCATCTTGTGATCGGCTACCAGTTCGGTCCGGGTTTCGTTGGCGTAGGCGCTGCCAACATCGGCTGGTGACCCACCGGCGATAATCGCTTCGGCGGCATTGATCCCGGTGAGTAACGCCTGTCCGATCCCTTCGCCGGTCATCGGGTCGGTGGCGGCCGCCGCATCACCGACGAAAAGGGTTCGACCATGAACCAGCTTGATGGTGTCGATCCGGGCTGGGATCGGCCACGCTCGATGGGGCGACTCGGCTTGGGCGTCGGGGCCAAGCACCGCCTGGATGTGCGGCCGGGCGAGCAGATCGGGCCACACGGTCTTCATGTCGCGAACCGCAACCGGGCCACCGCGCAGGATGCCGAACCCGACATTGGCTCGACCGTCGGCCAACGGGAACGACCACGCGTAACCCGGCAGAAGATCGGGTTCGAACCAAACGTGAAGGTTGGTGGCCGCGTTGGGACCAACATCTTTGAAGTACTGACGGAACGCATGCCATTCGCCCAGATACCCGGGTGTTGCGGCGCCGACCATCTTGCGGATCGGCGACCACATCCCGTCGGCGGCGATCACATACCGGGCTCGTTGTTCGCCTAGTTCGTCGACCGAGGCCGCCATGGCGTCGCCGGCGGTCTGGAGATCGGTGCATGCGTGCCCGTCGCGAATGTCGACCCCAACCGACCGGGCGAGGTCGACCAGCGCCATATCGAGATCGACCCGACGGGCGACCGCTCCGTACGAACCGGGGCCCTCGGGCAGCGGGAACACCACCTGGTTGTCGTTGGGGGAGTGGACCACCACGTCGCGCACCGGAGCCCACGAGGCGACGGTCGATCGATCGAGCCCCAGGTCGTCGAGTAGGCGCAGCGCAAGGGTGGTGAGGCCGTCGCCGCAGAACTTGTCGCGGGGAAACTCGGCCTTGTCGACTACCAAGACTGACTTGCCTGCCCGTTGCAGGGTTATCGCCGCCGCAATTCCGGCTGGCCCAGCGCCAACAACCAGCGCGTCATGAATCTCGGAGGTCATCACTCCACGCTAGGGCTAGGCGAGGCCGAGTACCTCGTCAAAGCTCACCTGAAGTGCGTTGTGGAATTCGTCACCATCGGGGATGGCGGCCCGGTCCATATTGATACCCAGGAACACCTCGTCGCGGTAACTGAGCAGGGTGATGTTGACCCCCGAACCGCTCAGCGGGCCAAACGGATACTGGCCGAGCACCAGCGAACCGCTCAGGTAGACCGGAACCGGCACGCCGGGCACGTTGCTCGTAGAGAAGTCGACGCCCTTCATGGCCTGAGCCATCAATTCGGTAGTCAGACGTTTCGGGAGTAGGCGCAGCACGCCGGCGGCATATTGGGTTGCGCCGACCGATGGATCTTCGCGGGCCTCGGCCACCAGCTCGTCGAGGTGGCGCATCAGCTCGATCGGATCCTCGATCGTCAACGGTACTTCGAGTCGGGTCGCCGCAAAGCTGTTGCTCGTAGCCGAATCGGCGCTGCTTCGGGTCGAGATCGGCATTCCCATACGGAGTGCCTCGACCGGAGTTGCGTGGAAGTCGTGGTAGCGGCGCAATCCGCCGATCACGCCAGCGACAAATGCTGCGTTGAGTTTCGAGCCGGCCAACTTTCCCGCCGCCTTCAAATCCTCAAGGGGCATCGTCAGGGTCCGGAAGTCGACATCGAGCGATCGGCGAGACATCAGCGGGCTCAGCGGTTGAGGCGTTGGTTTGAGCGCCTTACCGACCGAGGTTGCCGTGCTAGCGATGACCGCTGCACCCTCGCTCGGTGAATCGGGCAGATCCTCGACCACCGATTTCAGCTGACGAAGCAGTTCGGACTGGCGGTCGCGTTCGTGGGCGATGGCGTTCTTGACCCGGTCGGCCTGATTGAGCGGATTCGCGGTAGGTGCGGCTGGTCCGCCAGCCACCTCTTCGGTCGGCTCGAGGTCAAAGATCTCGAGCATGAGTTGGATCGAACCCTCGCCATCGGCGACCGAGTGGTGGGTCTTGGTTACAAACGCCGCCGATCCATCGTCGACACCGACGATCATCGTGTACTCCCAGAGCGGCCGGGTCTTGTCGAACGGTCGGGCCGCCATCTCCTCGGCGATCATCAGGACCTGATCGAAACTCTGGTCGGGTTCGTCGGCTAAATCGACCCAGTGCAGATGGTCGGCCAGGTGGAAGTCGGGGTCGACCTCCCAGCGAGGCGGGGCGATCGACATGGGGTTGGCCACGACGCGTTGACGCAGCCGCGGAATGGCTCTCGTCGCCCGTTCGATCTTGGCCTCAAACACCTCACGGTCCGGGCCGGTTTCGAGCACGGTCACGGCGGTGATGGTGCTTTTGAGCAGCGGATTGCGCTCGACAATCCACATGAGGTTGTCGACCTCGGACATGCGTTCGAGATCGATGTCCGCGTGTTCGGTTGACTCTTCGCCCGCTGCCATAGCTTTTATCGTACTTCGATAGTTGATTGTGGTGTCAGGCCGAACGGGTAGCGTACGGCTGAAGTTAGGCCGCCGGCGACGGCAATCGCTAGCTTCCTTCGGTGGCTGAATCGTCCTTCTTCGCTCAATCGTTAGCCCTTGAACCCGTTGGTGACGGTGTTTTCGAACGCGACCTCGACCGCACCTGGTGGGGATGGAACGGTCAGTTCGGCGGCTACGTTCTGGCGCTCGCACTTGAAGCGTGCAGGGCTGCGGTGCCGAACCCGGGTCACACCGAACGATCGCTCTCGCTGAACTTCCTGCGGCGGGTACAAGACGGACGCTGCCGGATCGAGGTGAATGTTGCTCGGAGCGGTCGCACCGTTTCGAACCTGACCTTCACCGTCACCGTCGCCGAAAAGTTGGTTGCTACTGGGATCGCCTTGTTTGCCTCGCCTCGCGACGCCGAGGAGTTTCTCACCGTCGAACCGCCTGACCTGCAGCTACCGACCAGCACGCCAGCCCGGTCGCCTATCCCGGCACCGACCATGGATCGCCTACATATCTGGCCGGTCGACGGTGCGACCCTGATGGGCGGCACCGAAGTGGTGGAGGGCGGAGGTTGGATGCAGCTGCGAGAGGTCGGGGGTGCCGACGAACGATTTGGGTTCTTCGCCGCCGACGGGTGTGTGCCGGTGGCGTACAGCCGGTTCTCCAAACCCCAAGTTGGTGGCAGCCTCGACTTCACGGCCTACTTCCGCGAACCGTTTCCGCAGGCGATCCGCGACGGCGACGAACCGGTGCGGATCGTGCTCCGCAGTGCGTGCGCCCGCGAGGGGTACATCGACGAAGACGCCGAGCTGTGGTCGGCCGATGGCCGGTTGCTCATGCAAACCCGCCAGACCCGCTACAGCGAGTTGGTCGATGTCGACGCTCTCGAACAGATGCGGGCCTCGGGCGAACTTCGGCTCATGCCGCCGCTAACCAGCGAGGGGTAACCGCAACCGTTATTCGACCGGAGGGTCGGTTGCCGGCGGCTGGGTCGCCGGTGGAGCGGTGGCTGGCGGCTGGGTAGCCGGTGGCTGGGTTGCGGGAGGCTGCGTTGCTGGAGGTTCGGTAGCCGGAGGGTCGGTTTTGGGCGGCTTCGGCTTCTTGGTCGATGGTGGCGCAGTAGCCGGTGGCTGGGTGTTCGGCGGGTCCGTCGGCGGCACGACCGGTGGGACGGTTTCGGGCGGCAACGTGGTTTCGGGTGGTTGTTCGTCGGGAGGAAGCGACGACTCGCCATCGCAGCGCAGTCCCTCGGGCCGGTAGACCGCGAAGACCGAATCCACCACCGGTTCGCGACCGTCTTCGTAGGTGCGAGTCCGTTGGGTCGTAACCCGGGTGCAGGCCACGTCGAGTTGCGACTTGGATTGGCCGGTCTGCTCGCCGGTCACGAACTTGGTGCTGTACAGCTGCACGGTAATGCTGTTGCTGTCGGTGGTTGGCCAAAGCAGCACGCCATACGGGGTGTTGTTCGTGATGGCGAGGTCGATCGCTCCGTAGGCCAGCGTCGCCTCGCGTCCGTACGGGTAACGGTTGATGTAGATCGAGTGGGCTCGGTATTCCTCGAAGTCGAGGCCGGCAAAGAACGCCGCGTTAAAGACGGTGGTGGCGTACTGCGAAATACCGCCGCCGACATCTTCTTTGAACACGCCGTCTTGGATCACGCCGGCGGAAACAAACCCTTTGTCGCGGGTGCGGCGGCCGACGAATTCGTTCACCGAGAACGTGTCGCCGGGTTCGATCAACACTCCCTGGGTGAGCTCGGCGATCCGACGAATGTTGGTGACCCGTGCTTGGCCCGGCGTGTAGCTGGTGGTGAATTCGCCCACCACTTCGACGATGCCCAACCCCTCGAGCCACTCGCGGTCACGCTCCAAGCCAGCCTCACCGAGTGCGAGGTTCACCTCAGACTGGCCAGCGATCATGGCGTCGAGAATTCGCTCGGGCGAATTTTCGCTGCAGCAGGCGGTGCCCGGAACCGCATCGATAATCTCGGGAACCCCGTCGACAATTTCGACTCGGGCGTCGGCGCCGCCCCCACCGACCGAAGGAAAGATGAACCGCAGCGTGGTCATCACGTCGGTCTCGTTCATCACGAAGCTGGGCTCGCCAACCCGCGTTTCGAGGTTGAGCCAGGATCGAAGTAACGCCGGCGTAAGGGTTTGTTCTTGGTCGTCGATGGTGACGCCCAGCGGGTTCGAGGTGATGCCGTTGGCGATCTGTGCGAACTCGCGCACGGTCTCGTTGCTGGTTTCCTGGTCGATCGGGATGGGCTCGATCTCGACCGCCAGCGCCGTTGACCCGACCGATTCGCGAAGCGCTGCTACGGCATCGTCGACCCGAAACGCTCGGCCGGGAGTTCCTTCGACGACCACAAACTTGTCGCCGTCGAGTTCCATCCGAGGTTCGACCGGCGGGTCGTCGATCGGGGCGGCATCGATCAACGCACTCGATGCGACCGCTTCGTCAAAGTTGAACCGCGACGCAATGTTGACCGACGACAACAAACTTTGGGTCCAACCCACCGGGCCTCGCCGTTCGACCGCCAGCACGGCATCGACAGTCGCCGCTTGGTCGACCTGTAGGCCAAGCGTGCTGAACGGGACCCCGACCGACACATCGTCGACCGATACGTCGACCTCGAGGGCTTCGTACGCAACCGCGAGTTCGGCCACCCGTTGCTCGACACCTTCTCGGTCGAGTCGGGCCACATTGCCGTCGATGCCCGAGATGCCGTCGGGAACCACCAGGTTGGTGCCACGAGGCACGCCGTCGCCGGCGAGGAGTTCGCCGTCGATGAGCCATCCGCCAAGCCACAACGCGAGCAGTCCAACGATTCCACCGATCGTCCATTTCAGCGATCGTGGGAAGCGTGAGGGCCGCCGTCGTTTGCTCATGTAATCCTCAAAAGAGCTTCAGCTCGTCTGATTCGATGCCACGAAGTTCGTCGTAGTCGACGACCTGCCAACCAATGTCGCGGTCGGTTGCCAGCACCTTGGCCTGCGGCTTGATTTCTTGGGCGACGAAGAGCCCCTTCACCGGGCGCAGCTGTGGGTCACGGTTCAAAAATTCGAGGTAGCGGGTGAGCTGTTCGACGCCGTCGATTTCGCCCCGGCGCTTGATCTCGACCGCAACCGCAATGCCGTCGGCGGTGCGGATCAAAAGGTCGACCGGACCAATATCGGTCGGGTACTCGCGGCGAACCAGCCGAGCGCCTTCGCCGAGAACCTCGACGTTGGCCGCTAACAGCTCCTGAAGGTGCGCCTCGACGCCGTCTTTTTGCAAGCCTGGGTCGACCCCGAGTTCGTGGCTCACGTCGTCGTACAGCTCGTCGATGGTGATCGTGAGCTTTTCGCCCTTCGGGCTGGTGACGGTCCAGACATCGTCTTCGATAACCAAACGGTTCGGGGCGTTCATCCAGTTGAGAGGCTTATACGCTCCGCCGTCGGCGTGAATGGCTACACACCCGTCGGCTTTGACCATGATGACCCGTTTGGCGCTCGGAAGATGAGCGGTGAGCCGACCGTCGTAATCGACGGTGCACTTCGCAATGACTAGTCGCACCGCCTAATAGTACGAAAGCCCCCCAGAAAGTTGCAGTCGGGGCGAGGGCGATCACTTTGGGTCGCTCCGGCTGCGCCTCCGCTCCCACACTTCGCTATGTCTCTCAACCGGCGCCCCTCGCCCTCCGCGAGCTCCGGGCTCTTTAACCCCTGCCTGTCGGCTTGCCCCTAGCACTGGCACTTTCTGTCGGCTTCGTCCCCGCTCAAAACCTCGCTAGCCCTAACCCAGCTTTCTGATCGCGTTTAACCCGATGAGAGCGGGTTCGCCGCAAAAGTTTCGGGGAAGAGACCCAGAGTTAGTGGCCGAGGCGCTTTTTGATGAGCTCTCGGCGTTCTTGTAGGTCGTTGTAGGTGAGGGAGTCGACGCTTCGGTCTACGCCGAAGGCATCTCGGATGCCGTCCATGTCGACCTCGAAGCTGGTGTTGTCGAAGTCGATCTCATCGGCGATCCGGTTGCCGTGGGTTGCGGCGAAGTGCACAGCGATGTGGGCGATCTCGGCGAACAGGTCGATGTCGGGCGCCAAGGTAGCGATCGCTCCGTCGAGGAACACCAGGTTCTTCACAAACAACATCAGCTCTTTGGGCATACGGGCGCCATAGCCGAGGAGAAGTTTGACGACCCGCTGGAGCTCGGCGACGAGCTGTTCAGCGCTCAGCGTGGTCGGGTCGACCGGTACGCCGTCGAGTCCAAGGTCGGCAACCACCGCTTCGAGATCGGTGTCGGGTGGGAGGGCACCGAGGTCGCGCAGCGCGGCGAGTTGACCAACCGGGTTTCCCGAGGTGGCCGACATCATCAGCTTGAGAAAGGCCTTGCGATGGAAATCGGTCATTCGAGCCGTGATGCCGAAGTCGAATAGGGCGGTCCGGCCGTCTTCCATCACAAAGAGGTTTCCGCCGTGCAGGTCGCCGTGGAAGATGCCGTTGATCATGGCCCCTTCCATGAACCCCACCATGCCGGTCCGGATGATTTCGTGCGTGTCGATACCCGCTGCGGCAATACCTTCGATGTCGTCGAACTGGTAACCCCGAAGTCGCTCCATCACGAGGACTCGCCGGGTAACCAAGGTGGGGTGGGGTCGGGGGACCACAAACCCTTTCTGGTCGAGCTGGGCGAACGAGTGGGCAACGTCGATCATGTTCTCGGCTTCGAGTCGGAAGTCGAGTTCCTCGCTGATCGTGTGAGCGAACACCTCGACGAGCGCTGGGGGGTTGGCGAGGGCGGCGACGGGGATTCGCCCGATCAGGAACGGGGCCAGCCACGCCATGACGCTGAGGTCTTTGTGCACGAACTGGGCAACGGTCGGGCGTTGAACCTTGACCACGACCTCTTCGCCAGAGTGCAGCGTGGCCAGGTGGACCTGGGCGATCGACGCTGCGGCAAGCGGCTCGCGGTCGAAGCTGGCGAAGGCGTCCTCGATGGTTTGGCCGAGATCTTCTTCGACCACCTGGCGAACCACGGAGAATGGCTCGGCCGGCACCTGGTCGCGGCACTTGGTGAATTCGGCAACCAACTCGTCGGGGAACAAACCCTGGCCGCTAGAGATGATCTGGCCGAGCTTGATGTAGGTCGGCCCGAGTTCTTCGGCGGCCTTGCGGAGCCGAAGCGAAAGATCGGCTCGCGAGGTGCTTTGGTCCTTGCGGCGAGCCATCAGGCCCCAAACACCGACCGCCGCTCCGAGTTCCTTCACGACCTTGAACACCCGGGTCCCCGATGGCACCCGACGAGGCTTGATCAGCTCGGGAACCTGGCGGCGCACAACCGAGCGAACCGTGTCGAGGCCCGCCTTCCAGCGGAGGTTGTCGGGGTCGACGATCCAGGGCGGTTGTTGGCTGAACGAGCCGAACGCGAGGTCGGCTGGCTGATCAGCAGATTCAGGGGGAGCGAGGGTCACGCCTCCAGTTTGGTGCCCGGTAGGGCAAAACACGCAGCTAAACCGCAGTAGCGGTCGGCGAAGCGTGGGTCGCCCTACAGGCGCTCGAACGACCAGCTCACCGGGTGGTCGCCGGCGTAGGGCATGGTGCCGTGAAAGGGGCGAGGGTCGTCATCGAAGATCAGCGGCACAAAGTGGCGATCGCCCTCCCACATGGGGAGCTCGCGCCGCGCATCGGTCGCCGCCTGGCCATCGTCGGAGCAGGCGGCCAGCAGTCGCGTCCGATCGACCCATTCGAGGCTGCCCTCGTCGTTGCTCGCCGGGGGAGTGCCTGTCCAGCCGTCGACGAGAAACAAGAAGCCGAGCCAGTCTTCGTTTTTGGGTCCGAAGTTGGTCCAGGTGATCGTGCCTCGCAGCGAAAGCGAGGTCAGTTCGATTTCGGCTTCCTCGCGGAGCTCGCGGCGCACGTTGGTCACGATGTCCTCGTCGGGTTCGAGTTTGCCGCCGAGTCCGTTGACCTTGCCGAAGTGATCATCGTCGGGGCGAGCGTCGCGCCGGATCATCAAAACCCGATCGGTGTCGCGGTCCCAGATGTAGGCCAGCGAGCCAACGATTGGTTGAAAGCGTGCGGTCATGGCCACGAACCTACCGGCCTTCGATCGGGTGGTGTGCCAGATCGGCTGGTTCGCCCAGCTAGCCGGCCACCCGGGCGCATTCGTTGCCCGACCACAAAGCGTTCACCGCATCGGTGGCGTCATCGCCACTGGTGCGTCCCCAGACGGGCGAGTTCGACGAATCGTCGGGCATCTTGAACGACCCCGAACCGTTTTCGGTAAACACGACGATTTCCGAGTTGACGTTGCTGAGGTCGGCCACGGTCATGCCGGTGGTGAGGCCGTCCTCGGTCTCGATCGGTAGTCCGCCGGTAATCGGGCCGTCGACAAACCACTGCTCGAAGGTAAAGGTCCCTTCGGTTCGCTCGGACAACACGATCTCGAGCCCATCGAAGCGCATCTTGCGGGTGGTGAAACCCGCGCAGTCGTCGTCGGCCATCGCTCCGGTGTCCGACGTTGGTTTGCCCAGCACGTTGACCGACGCCTCGATGGCTTCGGTGGCGCTGGTTCCGAACCTCACCACTACAGGCGAGCTCGTACCGTCACCCAGCACCATGAGGCCTTCTTGCAGCAAGATCGACCGTCCGCCGCCGTCGGCGTCGACCACCGGGGGAGGAACGGTGGTGGTCGTGCTGGTGGTTGTTTCGACGGCTGGTGGTGTGGTTTCGCTCGGTGGAGAAACCAGTTCAGGAGCGGTTGTCTCCTCGCCGACTCCCTCCGGGAGCAAAAACCCTCCGGCCCGATCGTCGTTGCCCTCGTCGCCGTCTTCGTCGGCCGGTGGTTGGTCAGCCGCGACCGTGTCGCCGCTGATCGTCGTGGGCGTCGCGCCTGTGGCGAGGACCTCTCGGTCAAGATCGACCTCCGGACTCGCCAGACTGTTGCCGCCAACGAGCGCGGTAACCGCAACGATCATCAACGCGATGAGCGTTGCGCCGTACAGGGTGAGTCGAGCTTGTTGAGACATCGGAGGATCTCTTGGGGGAGGGGTGGGTAGCTGCGCTTAACCCTCGAAACTCGCCAGCGAGGCAAGTGCAGCCTCGGCAAGTTCCTTGCGGCAGATCAACAGATCGGGGAGATACGGGTCTTCGTTGTTGTAGACCATCGGGCTGCCGTCGATACGCGAAACGTGCAATCCGGCCTTTTCGGCAACGGCAACAGGAGCGCACGAATCCCACTCGTACTGACCGCCCGAGTGAGCGTAAATGTCGGCGAGACCACGAACGACGGCCATGGCCTTCGCACCGGCCGAACCCATCGGGACAAGTTCAGCCCCGATCGCATCGGCCACGTGGGTGGCAGCAGCAGGCGGACGAGTGCGGCTAACGAGCATGCGAGGAACCTCGGGCATCGGGCCGAGTTCGGGCAGCGGTTCGCCGGTGTTGAGCGTTAGGTCGGCGCCGGGCAGCGCAACGGCGCCCACCTCGGCCTTACCGGCAACCACAAGGGCAACGTGTACGGCCCAGTCGTCGCGAGGCGGCTCGCTGAACTCGCGGGTGCCGTCGAGCGGATCGACGATCCAGGTTCGTTCGGCCGTCAGCCGCGCCGCATCATCTTTCCCCTCTTCTGACAAGATGGCGTCGTCGGGTCGACTGGCGGTGAGCTCACTCATGATGAGCTCGTGTGCCTGCCGGTCACCCTCGTCCTTCATCTCTTTGCCGTCAACACCTTTGGCGACAAGATCGGCACGAACTTCGAGCAGAAGTTTGCCGGCTAGAGTCGCAATACGCGCCGCTTCGGTGTGGTCTTGGGGAAGAATGGTCATAATCAGCTCCTGTTATTGCTCAGGTTCTACTATCGACTGCCGAACTAAACCATTGATGCTTTATGGCCTATGAACTTTCACATCTCCGAGAACTCGAAGCAGAGTCGATTCACATCTTCCGTGAAGTCGCCTCCGAATTCGAGCGTCCTGCCCTTATGTTTAGCGGGGGTAAAGACTCAATCGTCATGCTCCGCTTGGCAGAAAAGGCGTTCCACCCCTGCAAGATTCCGTTCCCGGTATTGCACGTCGACACCGGGCATAACTTCCCCGAGGTCATCGAATTCCGCGATCGGCGTCTCGCCGAAGTCGGCGCTCGACTGATCGTCGGCTCGGTTCAAGAACGGATCGACAACGGCTCTTTGAAAGAAGAACCGGGTCTGAACCCGTCACGTAACCAGCTGCAAACGCCGGTACTTCTCGAGTCGATCGAAGAGAACGAGTTCGATGCCCTCTTCGGTGGCGCTCGCCGCGACGAAGAGAAGGCTCGTGCGAAAGAGCGCGTGTACAGCTTCCGCGACGACTTTGGTCAGTGGGATCCCAAGAACCAGCGCCCCGAACTGTGGAGCCTCTACAACGGCCGCATCCGCAAGGGCGAGCACATTCGTGTGTTCCCGATCTCGAACTGGACCGAGCTCGACATCTGGCAGTACATCGAAGCCGAAAAGATCGAGATCCCCGAGATCTACTACTCGCACCAGCGTGAGGTCGTCGAACGCGACGGCATGCTCATCGCAACCGGCCCGTTCAACACCTTGGCCGACGGCGAGAAGGCATACACCGAAACCGTTCGGTACCGCACCATTGGTTGCATGACCGTCACCGGCGCCGTCGAGTCCGACGCCGACGACATCGCAAAGGTCATCGCCGAGGTTGCCGGTACCCGCATCACCGAACGTGGTGCTACCCGAGCCGACGACCGCGTGTCCGAAGCAGCAATGGAAGATCGCAAGAAAGAGGGCTACTTCTAATGGCCGAGATCCTTAGGTTCGCTACAGCAGGATCGGTCGACGACGGTAAGTCGACCCTGATCGGTCGTTTGCTGTACGACACAAAAACCATTTTCCAAGATCAGATGGATGCGGTCGAGAAGGCTTCGGAGAACCTCGGTAGCGAGGGACCGAACCTGGCGCTACTCACCGATGGTCTGCGCGCCGAGCGCGAACAGGGCATCACCATCGACGTTGCGTACCGATACTTCGCAACGCCGAAGCGCAAGTTCATCATCGCTGATACCCCGGGTCACATTCAGTACACCCGCAACATGGTCACCGGCGCCTCAACCGCCGACCTGGCGATCGTGCTTCTCGATGCCCGTAAGGGTGTTGTTGAGCAGTCGAAGCGTCACGCCTTCTTGGCGTCGTTGCTGCGGATCCCGCACCTGGTGCTGGCCGTCAACAAGATGGACCTCGTCGACTACTCCGAAGAGCAGTTCAACAAGGTGGCCGACGAGTTCCGTGAGTTTGCTACCCGGCTCGATATCTCGGACCTGACCTTCATTCCCGTGTCGGCTCTGATGGGCGACAACGTCGTCGATCGCAGCGAACACATGGAGTGGTACGACGGACCGACGCTGCTCACCCACCTCGAACAGGTGCACATTGCCTCGGACCGCAACATGATCGATGTGCGTTTCCCCGTGCAGTACGTGCTGCGTCCCCAGACCGAGGAGTACCACGACTTCCGTGGCTTCGCCGGAACGGTGGCCGGTGGCGTTATGAAGCCGGGCGACGAGGTCATGGTGCTGCCTTCAGGCTTCACCTCCCGCATCGCAACGATCGAAACGCTCGATGGTCCAGTGGCTGAGGCGTTCGCGCCGATGGCGGTCACGGTGACCCTCGACGACGAGATCGACATCAGCCGAGGCGACATGCTGTGCCGCCCGAACAACCAGCCCGACGTAACCCAGGATCTCGATGCGATGATCTGTTGGATGACGTCGGACGCCAAGTTCGAGCCCCGCATGAAGCTGGCGATCAAGCACACCACCCGCACCGCTCGTGTCATGGTCAAAGAGGTCAACTACCGCCTCGACATCAACACGCTGCACCGCGACGAAGAGAGTGAAGTACTCGAGCTCAACGAGATTGGCCGAGTCACCCTTCGAAGCACCCAGCCGTTGTTTATCGACGAGTACCGACGCAACCGGACAACCGGGTCGTTCATCCTCATCGACGAGCACACCAACACCACCGTTGGTGCCGGCATGATTCTCGGCGTCGCCGAGTAAATCCAACAACAAGAAAACGAACTAGTGGCTGAATCCCCGAACGTCCGATGGCACCCCAGCGATTTCGCTCGCGAAGAACGCTGGGAGAAGATCGGCGCCCAAGGTGCCACTATCTGGTTCACCGGGTTCTCGGGCTCGGGCAAGTCGACGGTGGCCGTTCAGGTCGAACGTCTCTTGCTCGAGGCCGGGCAACCCACCTATCTGCTCGACGGCGACAACCTGCGCATGGGGCTCAACGGCGACCTTGGCTTCTCGGCTGAGGATCGCGACGAGAACGTGCGTCGGGTTTCCGAGGTCGCTCGGCTGTTCGCCGATGCGGGCGTTGTGAGCCTGGTTCCGCTGGTCAGCCCCTACCTGGCGGCTCGTCAGCGGGCTCGCGAGATCCATCACGCTGCCGACTTACGCTTTATCGAGTGCTTCATCGACACGCCGCTTGAGGTGTGCGAAAGCCGCGACCCGAAGGGGCTTTACAAGAAGGCCCGGGCCGGCGAGATCAAAGGCATGACCGGTATCGACGACCCGTACGAACCGCCGGTGAACCCGGAGCTGGTTATCGACACCACCTCGGGTACCCCAGAAGAACTCGCCCAACAGGTCATCGACTTCCTCAACTCGTAACTATTTCCCCTGACTCTGAGTCAGGGGACATTGTCCCGTGACTCTGAGTCAGGGTTTTGGTTGGCGGAGGCCGTTGGCGAGGCTGACTACCGCAGCGATGCCGAGGACGAGCCCGAGCGCGAGGCGCAGGTTTGCTGCCACGGCGATAGCGCCGATCACCGCTGGGGCGCCCAAGAAGCCCACTCGCATACCGGCCGACATGACCGCCAGGCCCGTACCGGCACTGTTGTCGCTGCTTTGGGCTGCAGCCTTGTAAAGCAGCGGAAACAACGGTGCTACGCCGATGCCGATGATGGCGTAGCCGACGAGCGTGGTGACCACATTCGATGCGGCGAGCACCACCACGAGCCCGATGGCCACCATGGCCGACCCGCCGATCATCGTTCCCCGCAGGCCTGTCGCTTCGATGACCCTGTCGGCGATGAGCCTCGAGGCCAACATGGCGGCCGAGAACACCACGAACCCGAGCCCCGCCTCGTCGGTTGAGGCGCCTCGCTCGTCGGCCAGCATCAGGGCACTCCAGTCGGCCGAAGAACCCTCGAGCACCGCGGTGGCCAAGCCGACCAGCCCAAGGAGGAGCGCTCCGGTGGTGATCGACCCCCGGCCGGTCGAAGCCTCCTCGGCGACGGGCGCGTCAAAGGGCAACAAGCGGGGACCCGCCCAGGCCATGATCGCCAGGCCAACGGCGGCGAACATCAGCAGTTGGGTCTGCAAGCCAACACCGATGAACGACGCCGCGGTTCCGACCAAACCGCCCACGAGGGTGCCGACGCTCCACATGGCGTGCACCCGGTTGATGGTCGACCGGCCGAGCAACTCTTGGGCGTGTACGACCTGGGCGTTCATCCCAATGTCGGCGCCAGCGTCGGCGAATCCCAACGCAAAGAGCGCTCCGAACAGCACCCAGGCATTTACTCCTAGGGCCACCAGCGGCAAGATCAACACCATCAGCGTGCCGGTTGTCGAGGTCATTACCCGGCTGCCAAACCGGTTGGTGAGCACGCCCGACACGAGGCTGCCAAACAGTCCGCCGAGGCCCATGCCCATCAGCGCCCGGCCTAGGACATCCTCGTCGATAGCGAGCTGGTCGCGGAGCTCGGCGAGGCGCGGAATCCAGCTTCCTAAAACGAGACCGTTGAGGAAGAAGATCGAGGTAGCGGCGCGCTCAGCGCGTACCGCCTGTTGATGTTCAGCACCGCCCAGCGCCGTCGATGACATCGACGCACCCTAGCGGACCGCCGGTTAATCCTCTACGGGACCGTAGGGCTCTTTGGCCTCTTGGTAGCAGGGGTAGTGGTAATGATCTACCCGAACCCACTTGCCTTTTTCGTAGATGTTGCAGATGGCCTGCTGATGGCGCATCTTGGCTTGGAACTTGACCCGTTCACCGCACAGGGTGCACTCGACCTGGCTGCCTGGTTCGACCATGCGAAGCGCCGCACGGCTCTTCCAGGTGGTCTTCTTCTTCGGCGCTGCCTTCTTGGCAGTGGTCTTGTTGGCCGCTTTCTTTGCGGGAGCCTTCTTGGCGGGCGACTTCTTGGTCGCCGCCTTGGCCTTGGTCTTGCGAGCCTTAGCCGGGGCTTTCTTCGCAGCGGTCTTCTTTTTGGTGGTAGTTCCTGCCATGGGTATCTATCGGCAAGGAAACGGCGTTTCTAAGAACTTTTCTGGTCCAAATGGCCCAGATCGGCGCTCAATCGGTTCTAACGAGCGCTTTGGGCTGCGGTGTTGAGTAGGGCAGCGAATGCCGCCTCGTCGGGGAGGCCGCCCGCTACCCGCTCGACAACCGTGCCGTCGCCGCCCACGACCACGAAGTACGGGAAGCCGGTGAGACCGAACGCTTGGGCGATTTCGCTCTCGTTGGTGTCCGACAGCACATCGAAGGGCCAACCCTCATCCGCGAACCAGGCGACCGGGGGATAGTTGGGGCGTTCAGCATCAACCGCGGTCGACACGGCGTGGAAGTCGACACCGTCGGGAAGGCCGTTGGCGTCGATGTAGGAGGTCAGCACCGGCAGTTCGGCCTGGCAGTGCGGGCACCAGTGGGCGAAGAAGCCATACACCTTGCCTCGGCCATCGGCTTGGTCGATGGTGATCGGGTCGCTGGTGAGCGAAATGATGTTGATATCGGGTGCGGCTGCGCCGACCGATGGGTCGTTGGCCGGGTCAAATGGGGTCAGCCATTCGCCGTCGACCGCCGGCGCGTCGGCCGCCGGAGCGGAGTCGGACGCGGTTTGCTCAGCGGACGCTGAGGCGTTGGCGTCGCCTTCGGCGACGGTCTCCTCACCCGATGAACCACAGGCGGCCGCGAACAGCACCAAGGCAAGGCAAACAAGGACGAGTTTCCGCAAATGCATAGCTGCCCAATGTATCGGCCGCGCCGTTGCGATTTTGGTCAGGGCGGCCCCTGATCAGCGAACCAACGGCTTGTAGGTCACCCGTTCTGGGCGCATGGCATCGACCCCGTGTTCGCGCTTGCGGAACTCGGCGTACTGGCTGAAGTTGCCTTCAAACCATCGCACCTGCGAGCCACCTTCAAAGGCGAGCATGTGGGTGGCGATCCGGTCGAGGAACCAACGATCGTGGGTGATGACCACCGCGCAGCCGGCGAAGGACTCAAGGCCGTCTTCGAGCGCTCGGAGTGTGTCGACATCGAGGTCGTTGGTCGGTTCGTCGAGCATCAACACGTTCGAGCCGCGACGAAGCACTTTGGCGAGGTGCACCCGGTTGCGTTCACCACCCGACAGTTGGCCGACGATCTTTTGTTGGTCCGAACCCTTGAAGTTGAACGAGGCCACATACGCCCGGGCATTCATCTCACGCGGGCCAAGCTTGACGATTTCGTCGCCGCCACTGATCTCGTCGTAGACGGTTGCTTCGTCGTCGAGGGAGTCGCGCGACTGGTCGACGTAGCCCAGGTCGACCGTCGAGCCGAGGACGATCTCGCCCGAATTCGGCGTGCGGGCCTTGTCGCCGGTCTGCTCGGCCGCTTCGATGATCATGCGGAACAGCGTGGTCTTACCAGCACCGTTGCCGCCGATCACGCCGACGATGCCGGCGGGCGGAAGCGAGAACGACAGGTCGTCGATCAGCAGGCGGTCCTCGAAACCCTTCGACACGTTCTTGAAGTCGATTACCTGGTCGCCGAGTCGATCGTTGGCGGGGATAGTGATCGCCAGTTTGTCCATGCGGCCATCGGCGGCCTTTTGCTCGGCCAACAGCTTGTCGTAGGCGGCCAAACGAGCTTTACCTTTCGACTGGCGGGCCTTGGGGGCCATGCGAACCCATTCGAGTTCTCGGGCCAGGGTGCGTTCGCGGGCGCTGTCCTTCTTGTCTTCGGCCTCGAGGCGGGCTTGTTTTTGTTCGAGCCAACCGGTGTAGTTGCCCTCGAACGGATGGCCCTTGCCGCCCTGCAATTCGAGGATCCATTCAGCGACGTTGTCGAGGAAGTAGCGATCGTGAGTGATGGCGACGATCGTGCCTTCGTAGTCCTTGAGGAATCGCTCGAGCCAGGCGACCGACTCGGCGTCGAGGTGGTTGGTGGGCTCATCGAGCAGGAGCAGGTCGGGGCGGCTGAGGAGTAGCCGGCACAGCGCCACACGGCGGCGCTCACCACCGGAGAGTTTGGTGACATCGGAGTCGCCGGGAGGCAAGCGCAGGGCGTCCATGGCGATCTCGATAGTGCGCTGGAGGTCCCAGGCGTTGGCTGCCTCGATCTTCTTCTCGAGCGCCGCTTGGCGATCGCCGAGCTTCTCGAAATCGGCGTCGGGATCCGACCAGCCGGCCAGCACTTCGTCGTACTCCTTGAGCAGGCCAGCGATCTCACCCACACCGTCCATCACGTTGCCGGTGACGTCCTTCTTTGGGTCGAGCTGTGGCTCCTGTTCGAGCATGCCAACGGTGAACCCGTCGGTGAGGCGAGCCTCGCCGGTGAATTCGGTGTCGATACCCGCCATGATGCGAAGCAGCGATGACTTACCCGAACCGTTCGAACCAATGACGCCGATCTTGGCGCCGGGGAAGAACGAAAGGTTGATGTTCTCGAGTACTTGGCGATCCGGCGGGTAGAACCGGCCGACCTTGTGCATGGTGAAGATGTACTGCGCGTTCATGGCGCCCGAGGCTAATCGCAACTGCGGGACGACCCGACCACCGGCGCGCTGCCAGCCTGAATATGTGGCGAAGCTAGGCTGCGCCTATGGGATTCCTCGACAAAGTGAAATCGCTCCTCGGGAAAGAGGGCGCCGACATCGGCGAAGCGCTCAACAAGACAAAGGAGCGCCTTAGCAGCAACCTCGACAAGCGCGAGCGCGATCTCAACGCCACGCCCGAGGAGAAGCTCGATGCGATGACTGCCGAGCTGGAAGACAACGACCCGTTGGCCGCCGTGCGAAACAAGATCGACAACAAGTCGGCCACCGCCGATGCCAACGCCGAGTTGGCCACCGACGCAGCCGACGCAAACACCGCAAGCGAAGCATCAGCCACTGCGGCGCCCTCGTCGCCAGCCGAGATGCGAACCTCGACCAAACCCGTCGCTGCGGTCCTGTTCGATTTTGGCGGAGTGGTCACCACCAGTCCGTTCGATGCCTTCGCCAAGTTCGAGAAAGAACAAGGCCTGCCGGCCGACATCATCCGCAAAATCAACTCGACCAACCCCGACACCAACGCCTGGGCGCTGTTCGAGCGTAACCAGGTCGACCGCGACCGGTTCATCGAGCTCTTTGGCCTCGAAGCGCAAGCGCTGGGGCACGAGATCGACGGCGGTGCAGTACTCGACCTGTTGAAGGGCGATATCCGCCCCGAGATGGTCGACGCCATCAAGGCCTGCAAAAGCAAGGGCCTCAAAGTTGCGTGCCTGACCAACAACATCTCGAGCGGCGAAGCGGGCGCAGGTGCGGCCGAGATGGGTGAGTTTGCCGAGGCGATGGGACTGTTCGACGAGATCGTCGAGTCGTCGAAGATCGGGGTGCGCAAGCCCGAGATGCGCTTCTACCAGTTGGCCTGCGAGCAGGTTGGTGTCGAACCCGACGAGTGTGTGTTCCTCGACGACTTGGGTATCAACCTGCGTCCTGCGCGTTCGATGGGCATGGCCACCATCAAGGTGGTCGATAGCCGCGAAGCAATCGCCCAGCTTTGGGAAATTATCGACGACTGAGTCGGGTCGGTTTGGTTACGACACCCGGATGAGGCAGCCGCCGAACGGCTGAAGTTCGAGGCTGGCCGGTAGCTTGTCGGTAATGTCGAGCAGTTGTGCTGGCGTGGGATCGGTGAGCTCCTGGTCGGTAGCGAGGATCGCCGCATCGCACACGACGGTGGCGTCGTCGCCGGGCGCCACGCCGTCGAGGTCGGCGAGGTTCAGCGACACGTTGGTCGATTCGGCGATGCCGTTGATCGCCCCAATCCACCACGTGTCGCCGTTGCGGCGCGCGATGGCGGCATGGGTGCCCGGGAAACCGTCGAGCAGCTGCATTTCGTCCCACACGCTTGGGACGCTGCCGAGCAACTCGACCACTTCGTCGGGCTGCGCAAAGTAGTCCTCGGGGGTGTCGACGAAGTGCTGAAGCGAGCTCTCGAACACGACCGCCAGTGCAAGTTCGTGTCCGTTGGTGGTTCGTCGACTCACCGTGTCGCCGACGATGACGGGCGTGTAGTCCATCGAACCGACCACGTTGCGGGTGAACGGAAGTTGCGTGTTCTGGCGAGGTGCGATGGTTTGATACCCAAGATCGAACGTATAGATCTCGGCGCCGCGCACCGCTTCGACCGTCATCAGGTTGGGGAATTCTCGCGACCAGCCCCGCGGCACGGTCGCCCCATGAAAGTTGACCAGTAGTTCATGGTCGGCCGCGTCGGCAAGGATGTCGCGGTACTGCTCGATGGTCGGCGGCTTGTCCGAGTGAAAGAAGTCGACCTTGATGCCCACGATGCCCAACTCGGCGATCCTGGCCATCTCGGCGCGCCGCACCTCACGGTCGGCCATCCGGTCGCGGGGCGCTTCGGTAACCGCATTGTTCGGCCCACCCGAGTTGTACCAAAGCATCAGGCCAACGCCGCGCTCGTCGGCATGGTCGATGAGTCCGAGCAGTGCCTCGTCGCCGAAGGAATCCCAGTTTGCATCGATGAGCGAGTACTCCCAGCCAATGTCGGCGGCCAGGTCGATGAACCGGCGTAACTCGTCGGGTTGGCGCGAGCTCTCGTGGTCGGACCACCAACTCCACGACACTCGCCCGGGCTGCACCCAGGAGTAGTCGATTGCGGGGTCGCTGGAGGGCGAAAGATGACGCACCACGTTGGACTCGGCGACCTTGCCGAGGTCGGGACTCGTGATGATGATGCGCCAGGGTGAGGTGTACGGAAGTTCGCCGGTCGATCCCGGATCCGAGACGGTGTTGCCTTCGGCCGGGTCGGGTAGGCCGATGATGTACTCGCCGTTGGTTACCGTCGCTCCGAGTCGGCTACCGCTCTGGCCGCTCGTCAACGCCGATTCGGTCACGAGTGCCCAGTTCTCGCCCACCCGAAACAGCGCCGGGAAGGTCCACCCATATGGGGCGTCGCGTGGTTCGTCGACCGTCCCGATGGTCTCGTAGGCAGCTTCGTAGGCCGGGGCGAACAGGGTCGGCGCATCGTGGGGTTGCAGGAACGTGGCGGTACCGGCAGGGAAGGCGAAGCTTGTGCGTTCAATGTCGATCCTTAGCGACTGTCGCTCGCCCGACGAGTCATCGATCCGGTAGCGGTAGGCGACGGCATGGTCGCTGGCCCACAGGTCGATCGTGGTCGTCAGATCGGCAACGGTGTCTGAACCGAAGGTGATCGATCGCTCGTTCGCGGTGATGCTCGCCGAGCGCGCCTTGCCGGTCGGAAGGTCAAACGTGTCGATGGTCGTGCCCACGTCGGATACGTCGTCGATACGGAGCCCATCGGAGAACGAGAAGTCGGCCGCCTCGTAGCCGAGAGTTGAATCGCCGACGACGGTCGTTGGTTGGCCGTCGATCGTCCTAATCACGCGGTATCGGGGCCGAGCGAACTCGTCGAGTCCGACTTCGATGCGGAGCGTTTCGTCGGGCGATGCCAACTCGACCTCGGTCGCAAAGGGTTCGACCGGAACCGAGAGGTCGGCGCCTTGACGGTCCTCGCGAGGTGCCGACGAGCAGCTGACGAGGGCGAAGCCGGCAAGCAACCCGAACAACACGGGTAGTACCCAGCGCAGCGGGCGGAAGGGGAGGGGTGTCGTCATTGCGGATCAGCCCCGCCGATTTGTCCGTTGCGCATGGTGACCACCCGATCGGCCTCGGTCGCCACGAGTCGGTCGTGGGTCGCGATGAGCAACGTGGTCCCGAGTCGTTCAGACTCCGAGCGCAACACGCCAAGCACGTCCTGTGCGGTATCGGAGTCGAGTTCGCCGGTTGGCTCATCGGCGACGAGAATCGTGGGTTCGGCCACCAATGCTCGGGCGATGGCGAACCGCTGTCGTTGCCCGCCCGACATCTCTTCGGGGAGGTGTTCGGACAGTTCGCCTACCCCGAGGGCGTCGAGGATCTCGGCGACCCGACTTTGCCGTTCTGAGCGATCCATCGCCGCTCGAATCCGCAGCACCATGTCGACGTTTTCTTCGCCGGTGAGATGCGGGATAAGGCCGGTGGCCTGAAACACGATCGCTACCTTGGTTCGGCGCCACTCGACCGCTTGTTCATAGGTGAGCTGGTCGACCGCAGTTCCGGCAACCTCGATCGTGCCCGAGTCGCCCCGATCGAGACCGAGCAGACAGTTGAGCAGGGTCGTTTTACCGCTCCCGGAAGGACCAGTGAGCGCCACAAATTCGCCGGGCGTGGCGATGAAGTCGACGCCTCGGAGTGCGTGAACCTGGGCATCGCCCGAGCCGTAGGTGCGGGTCAGTCCGGCGACGGCAATTGCTGGCTTGGTGCTCATGCGTCGCCTTCGCTGCGAGGATCGGCTCGTCGGATTTCGATGACGTCGTCGACGAGTTCGGCGGTAACCCGGTCGGTAATGCCCAGCTCGTCGAGGTGTTCTTGGGGGAGCTGCAAGCGGCCGATGCTGTCGACCATCATCACCGTATCGACGTCGGCATCGGCGCCGTTATCGTCGGCCGAGACGTGGCGGTGTTCGGTCGAGACCCGGCCATCACGAATACGGACCACCCGGTCGACGAAGCGGGCGAGTTCAGGATCGTGGCTGACGATCACCTGCGACAGACCGGTGTCGCGCCCGATCTGGCGCATGAGCTCAAACACCTCTTGGGTGGTGGTGCTATCGAGTTCGCCGGTGGGCTCGTCGGCCAATAGCAAGGTCGGCTTGTTCGCCAATGCGACGGCGAGCGCTACTCGCTGTTGTTCGCCGCCCGACAGTTCGTGGGGACGGTGGTCGACCCGGTCGGCGAGCCCTACCTGGTCGAGCAACTCTGCGGCGCGATCGCTAGCGTTTCCGGCACCGAGTAACCGCATTGGCAACGCAACGTTTTCGGCGGCGCTGAGATACGGGAGTAGATTGCGGGCGGTTTCTTGCCAGAGGAAGCCCAGCTCGTTTCGTCGGTATCGGTCGAGCCGTTTTTCGGAGAAGCCGTTGAGGTTCTCGCCGCCGACCATGACCTTGCCGCCGGTCGATACCAGCAACCCCGAGAGGACCTTGAGCAGTGTCGACTTGCCGCTTCCGCTCGATCCGACAACGCCGAGCATTTCCCCTGATTCGACCCGCAAGTCCAGGCCTTGCAGCGCAATGACCTCCGACGAGCCAACCCGGTAGACATGGACGAGTTGGGTGCATTCGACAACTGGTTCTGAGGTCATCGTTGCCCTCCGAGCTTGATGGCTTCGAAGAGTCGTACTCGTCGGAGTCCGGCCAACAACAATATGGCCACCACCGTGAGTGCAATCGCCAGACCGGCCGTGATTCCGGTAGCCGCCAGCCAGTCGATTTCGGGCAAGAGTCGGGGCGCCGATCCAGCCGGCGTGTCGATGAGCCGGGGCAGAAACCACCGGCTCATAGCGATACCGGTGCCGATGGCGAGCAGGATTCCCGACGCGGCCACGATGAGCAAGTCGAGCCCAATCAACGTGTTGAGGCCCCGCGACCGCAGCCCTAGGGCCCGCAGGACGCCGAGTTCGGTTACCTGGTCGCGGAACCCGAAGGCGGCGTAGAACACAAAGCCCAAAACGGTGAGGGCCGCCGACAGACCGAAGCTCAGCGTTAGGAGCCCGAAGATCCCTTGGCGTTCTGGACGCAGCTGGGCTCGGCCGATGATCTCACGGGGCGCCGTGCTCGCATCGACATCGACCCCAAGGGCGCTCAGGTCGCTGCGTAGCTGAGCGGTGTCGCGGGCTCGGTCGTTAGGTTCGAGTAAGACGCTGCTGCCTTCGATGATCCCGAGTCGGGCCTCGGCGTCGGTGATGTTGCTCACGACCAACGGCAGATCGGTCGCCGGGTACCAGGTGGGGAACTGGTTGAACGATCCAACGATCACCACTCGGTATGCCGTCTGGGCGCCATCGACCCGGATCGTGAGGGTGGCTGTTTCTCCTACCGTCAGGCCACTCGATTGCAGCAGACTGCGGGGAAACAGCACCGAGTCAGGTGTCGCTTCGAGATTGGCCATGAGCTGGGCGAGCGGCCCCCTGGCGTAGTCGTCGCGCCAAAATGCCAGTTCGGCGAAGGGTTCCGGGTCGACACCCGCCACCGTCACGCCAACCTGGTCGCCGCCGGCGAACCCCACCGCACCGGTCATCTTGCTCAGGCGACTGGCCCGTTCGATACCCCACACCTTGTCGAGTTCGGCTCGGGTCGCACCGCGATTGGTGGCCACGACCGGCCCGGGTCGAGGACTGCCATCTTCGATTCGCCAGCTGCCCGCTATGGGGCGTCCTTCATCGGTAAGGGCCGACGTGCCGCCGACCTGATGAAACGCCCGGTCGAGCAGCTGAAGGTCGAGGGTTCGAGCGAGCGACCCCGTATAGATCGCCAGGCTGCCGGTAATGATGATGAGTAGCAGGGGAGCGGCGGCTGCTCCGCGCACCCGTGACGCCCGCCGGAACGCTAGCAGGGCGGCGGTGCTGTTGGTGCGCTCCAGTATCCGAGCGATGGCCCCCATCACGACGGGGAACAGGCGCAGTGCCAGCAGCCCGACGGCGATGGCGGTGGCGGCCGGAAGAGCGATGACCACCGGGTCGTCGACCAGATCGCCGCCCGCCGCGTCGGTGCGGAGTATCCACCAACCGAAAAGCGCAACCATGGCAACGAGTACCAGGTCGAGATAGATCCGCTGCCACCAAGGCTTGCGTAACGCGCCGGAGTCGCGGGCGGCATCGTCGAGTGCCCGTCGGCTTGCGACCAGCACCGGTGCCACCTGCATCACCACCAGCACCACCAAGGCGGTGCCGAGCGCTGCCAACGCCCGTGGGGTGAGCCGAGGTTCGATGCCGATGCCATCGCCAAACTGCAAAAAGGTTTGGGTCCTCGCCACCAGGCTGGCCACGGCCCGGCCGCCAAAGATGCCTAGTAATCCGGCCACCCCGGCCAGTAGCACGGCCTCAACGAGTGCCGTGATACCGATGCGGGCTCTCGACACGCCGCGGCCTCGAAGCATCGCTAACTCGGCACGACGGTTGCGAACCGTGCTGCCCACCAACAAGCCAACGACGGCCAATACGACGATCAGGGTCGGCAAGCTATACGCCGCTAGGCCGTTCTCGAGATTGTTCACCCGTTGCTCAAACCGGCGCAGGGTTCGTTCGGGGCTTGCCAGTTCTCGGGTACCGGGCACCAACTCGTCGACCGTGCGGTTCACCCGGTCGGTTCGCCGAATCAGGTCGTCGACGTCGGAGGTGCGGACGGTGTTTGCGTCGAGCAGCACCAGCCACTGGGCGTTGGCGAACTGATTGGGGGAGGCACGATCGAAGGCATCGATCAGCGTTGCTTCGGGTACGACGAGGCTCCGGCGGAGCACGGGCGAAAATCCGAACCGTTCCTCGGGTCGCTGCGGGTCGTCGGTGACGTCTCGCTGAACCCACAGCCCAGTGACCGTGATGTCGAGCGTGCGTTGGTCACTATCGAGCGGCACTCGCGGGTTCACCGCAAGGATTTGTTGTCCGGCCACGACCCCGAGTTCGGCGGCAATCGACGCCTCAAGGTTGGCCTCGATCCCGGCTGCGGTATCGGCGACCGGTTCAGCAAGGCGGCCATCGACGATGCGCACCGTGTCGGCGAACACCGATGCCGAGGTGAGCGGGTATCCCTCGAGTCGGGCGTCGGCGATATCGGACTGCGGGTCGAGAACCAAGGTGTGTGGCAGCGTCACCAACCGTCGGCCGTTTGCCAGTATCGCCGAGCCGAACGGTGCATCGTCGCCGCGCAGAAAGTCGTCGGCTGGTTTAAGTTCGGCCCACGACTTTGGACCCCCACTCAGCCGGTTGTAGCCGAACAAGTAGCCGAAGGGCACACTGTCGGTTGCGGTCTCGTCGACCTCGATGCTCAGTAACTGGCGGCTCGCCGATTCGGCGTACATCGGCAAGCCAACCCAAACCGAAATCAGCGCCGCCATCGCAAGCAATACGGCGAGCGAGGACGCCCATCGGTTACGGATTCGACGAACCGAAAGCGCCAAAGTGGCGCCGAATTGGCGCAGCCGAGCCATCAGAGCGGCACCACGATGGTCGAGCCGAGCGCCGGCCCCTCGAGCAGCTCGACGTAGCCGCCAGCTCGGCGTCCGACGACCACGGGTACCCGTTCGAGTCTGGTCTCGCCGCTCACCAGCACCGAGCTAGCTCCGTTGCGCCGCGTCACTGCACTCGCCGGCAGCCAAGCACCATCGGGGGTGGTCGAGATTTCGGCGATGACCTCGACCGCCTCGCCGAGCGACACCGCATCACCCGTTACGGGGATCGAGGCAATCGCTGGATCGGAAGGGTCGTCGGGTTCGATGATCCGTTCGATGACCGAGCTCTCAACCTGCGAGTCGGCGCCGCTTGCTGCGGCCACCGTTACGCGGGCGCCAACATCGATGCCGCTGCGTCGTTCGGCATCGAGCGGTACCTCGACAACCAGGCTGGTCGGGTCGGCGATCAACACCACGGGCTCACCAGCGACGAGGTCGCGCCCGGACGAATCGGGCAGACCGAGCATGCCGGCGACGGGCGCCTCGATAGTGAACGGGACCGGTGCGAGTGCGGCTCGCGCCGCCTCCAGCTCTTGTTGTGCAGCGTCGACCTCCTCGTTGGGCCGTCCTTCGGCAATGGCGAGCTCAGCCTCAAGTTGGAGAATTTCTACGGCGAGCAGCTCGGCTTCTGACGGCACGGTTTCGGCCTCCACCAGTACCTGCCCCGCTTCAACGAACGACCCTCGGTCGAAGACCAGGTCGACCAATACGCCATCGTTGGGTGCCACAACCTCGGTGAAGGATCGAGCCCTCACCCGCCCGTTGAACTCCACCGCGGCGTCGCCCGGACTGGCCACCACGAGCACGGTCGATCGAGGCGATGCGAAATCCTGCGGTGCAACGTCGCGGGTCGCGTCGGTCGAGCTCCATCGCGGCTGGTCCACCGATCCACAGCCCGAAACGGCGAGTAACGCGACAAAAACCGCAGCGACTTTGGCGGCCATGCTCCGATATCCCGCAGTGCCCGAAACGGGCAGTCTCAATCGTTTCAAGATTCCTAAACTAGCGCTGCCATGGAGTCCGACCCGCCTCAAGGGCCATGCCCGATAGACGGGGAGAACAGCACGGAAAGGTGATCGCGTCGGGCAACCGTGGCAAGCTGGCCGATGAGGACTACCCAGAAGTAACCACCAGACAGGAAAAGCTGTGGCGTTTATCGATCGTTTGAAACAAGCCGGAAGCAAGTTCGATGTCGACGCGATCGTCGAGAAAGTCAACGCCGACGGCCGCGTGAACAAGGTCAAGCCAGGCGGCCCGGTCACCATGACGACCAAGGGGCAGGTTCGCGGCAAGTTCGAAGCCAACAAGCGAATCGCCAGCTACTCGGGTGTTCCCTACGCTGCGCCACCGGTTGGCAGCCTTCGGTGGCGCCCACCAGCGCCCGCCGAGCGCTGGGATGGCGTGAAGTCATGCACCCGCCCAGGAGCCATGGCGTTTCAGCGAGCCGCCAACATGGAACTGTTCGTCGAGCGGCTGGTCGAAGGTCTGGGCCTCCCGCCAACCAAGGCAAAAGCGATCCAGGCGGCCACCAAGATTCCTCGCAAACAAAGCGAAGACTGCCTGACCCTGAACGTTCGGACCCTCGTCGGTGCGACCAATTTGCCGGTGATGGTCTGGATCCACGGCGGCGACCACACCGACGGCTCGTCGACCGACCCGTTCTACCTTTCGAATGCCCTGCCGCAGCGAGGCTGCGTGTTGGTCACGATCAACTACCGACTCGGGATGTTTGGCTTCCTTGCCCACCCTGAACTGGCGGTCGAATCCGACGACAACGTGTCGGGCAACTACGGGCTCCTCGATCAGATAGCGGCGCTCGAATGGGTACGCGACAACATCGAAGCATTCGGCGGCGACGCCAACAACGTGACCATCTTTGGCGAGTCGGCCGGTGGGGAAGCGACCCTCAACCTGATGACCACTCCCAAAGCGCGCGGATTGTTCCACAAGGTCATCTCCCAGAGCCCCAGCGACTCCGGGCGTTGGCTACATTTGCTCAAGCCGGTGCTCGATTTCTCGAGCGCCGAGGATGCGGGAAAGTCCTTCGCTACCAAGGTGGTGGGGCCCGAGGTTGGCCAGATCGAGCGGATGCGAGCGATGGACGCCAAGGAGCTCACCGAGCACTACGTGGCATCGCCCGAACACGGTCGACACTTCTACCCAGCGGTCGATGGGGTTGTGCTGCCCACCACGCCGATGACCGCCTTCGCCAACCAGACCCAAGCACAGGTTCCGCTCATGATCGGCTACAACGCCGACGAAGGGTCCTTGTTTGCCGACCTGATGCATCCGGCGGGGGCCGAGTTCTTCACCACCCCCGATGCGCCTCGGCCCAACCACGATGAGGTGTGGGCGGCGCTCGAAATGTCGCACGGTTCAAGCGCAAAGGCCGACGCAGTACTCGCCGCGTACCCGGGTCTGGGCGACGGGGACCTCGAGGCGATTGCGGCCCATTGCCGCGACCACATGTTTGGCGTGCACGTCGACTACGCGTCGCGACATCATGGCGCGGCGGGCAACCCCGTGTACCGCTACTACTTCCAAGCGGTGCCCGCGTCGCCGACTCAAACCGCCGGTGCCTATCACGCAGCGGAGATCTTCAACGTCTTCGACACCAGCTTCCCGATGGTGCCCGATGCGCACGACAACCATCTACTCACCGCCGAGATGGGTACCCGCTGGCACGCCTTCGCGGCGGTCGGGGACCCGAACGCCCCCGGACGCGACGAGTGGCCGGCCTTCGACGAAGCCGACCCGAAGCACATGGTGTTCGACCGCCCGATCAGCAAGACGATGGTGTGCCCCGATCAAGAGGGACTCAAACTTATGCGTGAACGAGTCGACTTCCTGAACCAAAAGGTCGCAAGCGCGTCGAACCCCATCGATCTGCGCGACGGCACAAACGCGCCAGCCGACAACTAAGCGAACGTTCGAGGCCGATTCGGGGCCTGGCCCCGCACGCCGCTAGGCGAGTGGAGCGAAGGCCTTTTCGAGCAGTTGGGCTTGTTCTTGCTTGTGAATCGTTGACGACCCAGTCGCTGGACTGCCGGACTCGAAGCGGCTGACCCGACGAATCGTGTGGGTGGTCTCGTGCTCTTCGTACAGCCGACCCTTGGCGAAGTTCCAGGCACCCATGTTCTCGGGCTCCTCCTGGAGCCAGACGAGTTCTTTGGCGTTCGGGTACTTGGCGATGATCTCGTGACTGCGGGCGGCCGGCCACGGGTAGATCTGTTCGATCCGAATGATCGCCGCGTTGGCGCCCAGTTCGTCGCGCTTGGCCATGGCGTCGTAGGCCACCTTGCCCGAGCAGTACACCAGACGGGTGACCGCAGCTGGGTCGGCAACACCGGGGTCGTCGAGCAACTCGTGGAAGCTTCCTTCGAGCAGCTCAGAAACGCCCGAGCGCGATTGCTTGGCCCGCAGCAACGACTTCGGGGTGAAGACGATCAGCGGCTTGCGGATATCGCGAACCATCTGGCGGCGCAGCAGGTGGAAGAACTGGGCTGCGGTGGTTGCGTTGGCGACCTGGATGTTGTCTTCCGCGGCGAGCAACAAGAAGCGCTCCATGCGGCCCGAGGAATGCTCGGGGCCTTGGCCTTCAAGGCCGTGGGGCAACAACATCACCAGGCCGGTGGTCTCGTGCCACTTGTCTTCGGCGGCCACGATGAATTGGTCGATGATGATCTGGGCGCCGTTGACGAAGTCGCCGAACTGGGCTTCCCAGACCGTCAGGACGTCTTTGTTGGCCAGCGAGTAGCCGTACTCAAAGCCGAGGGCGGCGTACTCCGAGAGCAATGAGTCGTAGATCCAGAACTCGGTGCCTGGCTTGCGGACCGAGTCGAGTGGAACGTGTTCGCTTCCGTTCTCGTAGTCGACCAGGGTTGCGTGGCGATGCGAGAAGGTGCCTCGGCGCGAGTCCTGACCCGAGATCCGTACCGAGGTTCCCTCGTGAAGCAAGGTGCCGATGGCGAATGCCTCAGCCAAGGCCCAGTCGACCTCGCCACCGTTGTACATCTCGGTCCGCTGCGCGAACTGCTTGGCCAGCTTGGGGTGAACAGTGAAGCCTTCGGGCACGGCGCTGAGTCCGGCGTACACCGCATCGAGCGCCCCTTGGGTGGTGCCCGTCTCGACGTGGGGCAGGACCCCTATGGGAGCGGGAGGCGCAACGGCAACCGCTGGCTGCTCGGGAGCAGCTTCGCGGGTTTCGGTAAGGGCCTCTTGCAGTTGGCTCTGGAAGTCGTCGAGGCCTGCTTCGGCCTGTTCGATCGTGAAGTCGCCGCGCTTTACCAGCGACTCGACGTAGAGCTTGCGAACCGAACGGCGAGCTTCGATGATGCGGTACATCAAGGGCTGGGTGTAGCTCGGATCGTCGCCTTCGTTGTGGCCGTGACGGCGGTAGCAGATCATGTCGATAACGACGTCTTTGTTGAACTGTTGGCGATAGGCAAAGGCCAATCGAGCAACCCGTACACACGCCTCGGGGTCGTCGCCGTTCACATGGAAGATCGGCGCTTGGACCATCTTGGCAACGTCGGTTGGGTACTCCGACGAACGGGCGGCGTGAGGCGCGGTGGTGAAGCCCAACTGGTTGTTGATGATCACATGGATCGTTCCGCCGACCTTGTAGCCGTGCACCTGCGAAAGGTTGAGCGTTTCGGCCACGACGCCCTGGCCAGCAAAGGCCGCATCGCCGTGAATGAGCACGGGAAGCACCGGATAATCGCCGGGCGGGTCGATCTGGTCCATCTTGGCGCGAGCCATGCCGAGCACGACAGGGTCGACCGCTTCGAGGTGGCTGGGGTTGGCGGCCAACTCGATCGGCAAGGTGGCGCCGGTAGTACTGGTAAAGGTGCCGAGCTGGCCGAGGTGATACTTCACGTCGCCCGAACCCTGGACCGAACCTTCGTGGACGGTGTCTTCGAATTCGTCGAAGAGTTCTTCGTAGTCCTTGCCGGCAATGTTGACCAGCACGTTGAGGCGGCCACGGTGAGCCATACCGATCACCGCTTCGTCGATCGAATCGTTGGCGGCTCGGTCGAGGAGCGCATCGAGGAGCGGAATCGTACTCTCGGCGCCTTCGAGGCCGAATCGTTTCTGGCCTACGTACTTGGTCGCGAGGAACCGCTCAAGGGCTTCGGCAGCGTTGAGGCGGCCAAGAATGTGGAGCTGTTCGTCGGCCGCAAGGGGCTCGGACTTTTGCTCGACGTTGTTTTGGATCCAGAGCTTCTCTTCGTGGCTCGAGATGTGGCGATACTCGATACCGATCGTGCGGCAGTAGGCATCGCGCAGCAGGCCCAGCAGGTCGCCGAGCTTCATGCTGCGGCCCTTTTCTCCGACCTCCACGCCCATCAGGCCGTGGGCGATGAACTCGCGCTCGAGATCCCAGATCGTCAGGCCGTAGCTGGCCGGATCGAGCTCGGGGTGCATGGCAGGTTCTTTGGCCGACAGCGGATCAAGGTCGGCGATGAGGTGGCCGCGGCTTCGGTAGGCGTTGACGAGCGAGTCGACCTGACTCTGCTTCTCGATCATCGCCCCTTCGCGATCGACCAAACTCGAGTCTTTGCGCCACTTGACGGCTTCGTACGGAACACCGAGGCCGCGGAACAGATCGACATAGAAGTCGTCTTCGCCGAGCAGTAGCTCGTGGACCTTCTTCAGGAACAGCCCCGACTCGGCGCCCTGAATGATTCGGTGGTCATAGGTCGAGCTGATGGTGGTGATCTTGGAGATACCGAGTTCGGCGAGCGTGGCCGGATCCGACGCCTGAAACTCGGTCGGGTAACCAATCGAGCCGAGGCCAACGATCAGGCCTTGGCCGGGCATAAGGCGTGGCACCGACTGGATGGTGCCGATGGTCCCGGGGTTGGTGAGGCTGACCGTTATGCCCGCAAAGTCGTCGGGGGTGAGTTTGTTTTCGCGGACCTTGCGGATCGCTTCCTCGTAGCGGTCGACGAACGCGCCAAAGTCGAGCGTGTCGGCGTCGCGAACGTTAACCACCATGAGCGTGCGCGACCCGTCGGACTTGGGAACATCGACGGCGATGCCAAGGCCGATGTGCTCGTGGCGCATGATGCGCGGCTTGCCGTCCTTGTCGGGCACATAGCTGGCGTTCATGGCCGGCACGGTCGAGGCGATAGCGCGCACGATGGCGTACCCGATGATGTGGGTGTAGCTGACCTTGCCGCCGTTGATGCGGCCGAGGTAGCCGTTCATGACCTTGCGGTTCACCTCGAGGAGCCGGGCCGGCACCTCGCGATAACTCGTGGCGGTCGGAACGGCGAGGCTGGCCTCCATGTTGGCAACGATGCGGGCACCGGCGCCTCGGATTGGGTCGCCCAGTGGCTCGGCGGCCGCTTCGTCTTTGGGCGGTGCTGGGGGAGCTGTGGGGTTGGCGGCTGGGGCGGCCGCCGCCGCTTCTGGAATTGGTTCGGCGGGCGCAATGCGTGGTGCGCCAAGGGCTCCGTTCGAAGCGTTGCCGTAGTCGGCAAAGAACTCTTGCCAAGACGGGCTAACCGACGCCGGGTCGACGAGGTACTGCTGGTACATCTCGTCGACGAGCCATGCGTTCTGGCCAACTGCTGAGGGACGTTGTACGTCTGTCACGGGCGTAACTCTATGCGTGTTGAGGGACCAAGGTCTGGACTTGCTCGGGCTTTGTTTCCCTCGGCGCAAGCGCAAGGAGTGTTGGGCAAGCTCCGAGAGGGCTTCCTATCGGCCAAAGTCGGTCGAACTCGCGGGTTGGCTCGACTCGGGTAGCGCCGAAAGGTGGTGCAGGCACCCCCGGTTGAACGCCCCCTAGCCCCATCGAATCGGCGCCCCCGACAGCGAAGACTGCACCTAGGCGCCTCGCTGGCCAATCGGCAGGTGCAGCAACCAAACCGAGACGGGGAATCAGATGAGCGGACCAGTGGGCATAGGGACTACCTCAACACGAGTGTTACTTCGGGCAGCGATGGTGGTGGTCTTGTTATTAACGATGATGGTGGCGCCCGCCAGCGCTGAACCGTGGACTCGAGACCCCGACTTCGGGTTCGGCGGCATCGTCGAACTCGAGCTCGGCTTTGAGCCGCGGGTCAACGACCTGGTGGTTCAGCCCGATGGCAAGATTCTGGTGGTCGGTTTCTCCAAGCGGACCGAGAATGCCGATGTCTTCCAAAGCTTTCTGCTGCGGGTCGGTAACGACGGCGCCCCCGACCCACGCTTTGGGACCAAGGGAGTCGTTTTCTTCGCCGAGTCGGAGAGCGGTTCGCTCGCAACGCAGGTGGCCTTGCAAAGCGACGGGATGATCGTGGTGGCGGGCAGTGCCCCGCCTCCGACGTTTCGGCGACTGATTTATCGGTTCGGCCCCGATGGCCAGCGCGACATGTCCTATGGCCTCGATGGGCTTGCCGGGTTCGGCGACGATCTTCAAATCCGAGATATGCACGTGTTGGATGGCGACAAACTCCTGACGGTTGCCTACAACGGCCGGCTCGAAGCTTCGATGAACCGGTACCTGCCAAACGGAGCCCCCGACGTCACCTTCGGCGTGAACGGCAAGCTCCAGTGGGGGATGGAATCGATGGCAATGTCGCCGGGCCGGATGACGGTGTGGCCAGACGGCAGCGCGGCGATTGGTGGCCGTTCCTACCCGGCGACGATTCTCGACGGCGGGCGAATCGAGGAGGACTTCTTCAACGGCGATGTTTTCATCACCAAGGTGACGAGCGGTGGGAAACTTGATGACTCGTTCGGCGAAGGCGGAACGCAGTTCGTTGGCGATCTCTATAACGATGTCCTGGGGAACATTCATGCGATGCCAGACGGGGGAGTCGCCGTCAGCGGCACCGGTCACAGCGACCGCGACGCCGAGGTAACCGAGAAGTCCTACTTCGTTGCCCGGCTCGACAGCACGGGGGCTCCGGCAACGAGCTTCGGCGAAGGCGGGGTAGTCCGCGAAGACGCCGACCCCAACGGCCCATCGCTTCGCGATTCGGTGCTGCAGGAAAACGGCCGGATTGCCGCATTGCTCGAACACGGTCCACGGCTGCTTCGACTGAACGCTGACGGCAGCCGGGATACCACGGTGGGGGCCGACGGCGTTTCGCCCGCCTTGGTCAACAACGGCTACGGAGCAAACAACATTGCCCTCTCGCCCGATGGGTCACTGGTGGTGGCGTACAAGATCGGAACGTCGGAGTTTGCGCTGCTACGGGTCGAGGGCGACCCGGTCGAGGTCGATGAACCGCCGGCGCCGTCGGCGCTGCAATGCAACGGCCTCGACGTCACGGTCGATCTGGCCCTTGGGGAGCAACCGACCAACGGCGACGACGTCATTCTGGGCACCAACGGCCGTGACCGCATCAAGGCGTTGGGTGGCGACGACGTGATCTGTGGCCTGGGTGGCAACGACATCATCAAGGCCGGCGCCGGTAGCGACTGGGTCGACGCCGGAGCCGGAAACGACAAGGTCATCGGCGGCGGTGGAGTCGACGAACTCCGCGGCGGGGCGGGCAAGGACTTCCTGAAGGGCGGCGGTGGGAAGGACGTGCTCGTCGGCGGCGACGATAACGACAAGCTCGACGGCGGCCCGGGAGTCGATCAACTCGACGGCGGCAAGGGCACCGACTCGTGCAAAGCGAGCTCGGCCAAGAAGGTCAAAGCCGGCAAGGGCGACAAGCTCCGGCGGTGCGATTAGGCCAACCCAGGTGGCGGGTCCCGCTCCTTTGGCCGGCGTGGTCTACACGCTGAGCCAAAGGAGCACTGCCTTCACCCGGCGGTGAATGTCGGTCTCTCCGCCCAGATCCAGCTTGGAGAAAATGGAGTTGATGTGTTTCGCAACGGCTTTTTCGGAAATGACAAGTGCCTCGGCAATCGCCGCATTGTTCTTCCCCTGGGCGATCTCGGACAGCACTTCGCCCTCCCGGGGGGTGAGTCGTTCGATCGCCGAACCTTGCTGGCGTCTCGAGGTGACGAGCACATCGACGATGGCCGGATCGACGGCCGAACCGCCATCGGCGACCGAATGGATCGCCCGGCGAAAGTCGCCGACATCGCCGACCCGGTTCTTCAACAGGTACCCGAGCCGGTCCGAACCGTTGGCGAACAACTCGAGCACGTATTCGGGCTCGGAGAACTGCGACAGGACCACGATGCCCATCTCGGGGTAGAGCTCTCGAAACTTCAGGGCGGCGACGATGCCCTCGTCGGTGTGGCTCGGTGGCATCCGAATATCGGTGACCACCACGTCGGGGCGATGAGTCCCGACCGCCGCCTCGAGGCTCGCCAAGTCGTCGCACTCGGCGACGAGGGTAAAGCCCTCGGCCGCTTCGATGACCGCCACCAACCCTTGACGAATAAACACGTTGTCGTCCGCGACAACGATTCGAATTTCGGCTTCTTTTCCGCTGAGTTCCCGCACATCTCCTACCGTACCGGTCCTAACCTCGATGCGCCTGTCTCGGCAGGTCATCGGCGTTTGGACAGCCCCCTGGCAACGTGGCCTACATTGGCAGTGCGGGGCGGTACGAGCGGGATCAAGGACGGGGCGGGTTGGCCACAACAAGCGGGGGACTCACGGCGGAGAGTCCGAGACAAAACGTCGGTGAGCGCCGGATCGACCTGCTCGACCGGTTTGTTCGCGTCGATCGGGCCGGTGCGGTGCTCGGTGCGTTGGCGGCGACGATCTATAACGCGTTCTGGCTCAACAGTGCGCAGCTGTATCTTCTGGCCCCGCTCCTCGGCGGCCTGGTCATGATGTTGACCATCGGGCGCCGCGCCCTTCATCGAGGCGAAGTGTTTCGCTGCCTGTTGTTGCTGGCGTCCGGCAACTGGTTTATCGCCATCGCGGTCGCTTGGGTGGTGCCGTTCATCGGGGCGACGATGGTGCTCACCGCACTGATTCCGGTGGTGCTCGCCACCCCCCACCTGCGAGTCCGCAGACTCATTCCCTTTATCGTCGGCGCGACCATCGTCGGAGCGATGTGCGTCGGGTTAGGCGTGGTGCGCGACGACGATGGCGTCATCGCCGACGTCGACGATGAGTTCGAGCTCGTGGTGGTCATGGGTGCCTTGGTCGCCCAAATTGTGCCCGTCGGGTTGCTGATCTGGCAGAACAACGACCTGCTGCGTCGGGCGTTCGATGAAGCGCTCGCTCTCAATGCCGACCTCGAAGAGAGCCAACAAAGTTTGGCCGCCGAGGGACGACGGCTGGCGGAATCTCGCCGGCGGGTCGTCGAAGCAAGTACCGCCGAACGCAGTCGGATCGAGCGCGATATTCACGATGGTGCGCAGCAGCGCCTGGCGGCCATCGGGGTCCGATTGCGGCTGCTTCAGTCGACGGCGAGCGAGGAGTCGCCACTCGGCGGAGCGCTCCCACCGATTGTGGGCGAACTCGAAGAAGCGATGGAGGAACTGCGCGAACTCGCTCACGGGATCTACCCGCCGCTACTCGAGAGTCAAGGTTTGGGAGCGGCGCTCACGGCGGTCGTGCGAAGGTCTCCGGCACGAATCACCTCGGCCATCGGCGGATCCGATGGTGTGCCGCGATTCGAGCGGGCCGTAGAAGAGGCCATGTACTTCAGCTTCTTGGAGGCGTTGGCCAACATTCATAAGTATTGCCCCCAGGCCAACGTGGAAGTTTCGCTGAAACACCGAGCAGCGCCAGGGGTTCTGCAACTCAAGGTGATCGACGATGGTCCGGGTTTCGATGCCGACCAAACCGCCCTCGGGCATGGCCACCAGAACATGGCCGACCGGCTCGCCGCCGTTGGCGGGGAACTATCGATTCATTCCCGACCGGGGAAAGGCACGGCCATTCGAGCCGACATCCCTGTTGGGTAGCGATCAGGACTAAGTTCACCGACGTGCGAATTGCGACCTGGAACGTCAACTCTCTCAACGCTCGTATGGAGCGGGTCACCGAGTGGCTCGAGCTCTTTGCGCCCGATGTGTTGTGCTTGCAAGAGACCAAGATGGCGGACGACACCTTTCCGGCCGCCGAGTTCACCGAGCTTGGCTACGAGTCGGTTCACCATGGCCAAGGGCAATGGAATGGCGTGGCGATTCTGAGCAAGGTGGGCATCGAGGACCCGGTGTCGGGGTTCGGCGATGGCATCGAGGAAGACCCCGACGCCCGGTTGGTCTGGGCCACGTGTGGGGGAGTGCGGGTTGCGAGTTGTTACGTGCCCAACGGTCGATCGCTCGACGACGATCACTACCAGTACAAGTTGAGCTGGCTCGACCGTTTGCTGGCGCACCTACAAGCCAATGCAACCCCGAGCGACGACCTGTGTGTCACCGGCGACTTCAACATTGCCCCCGACGATCGCGACGTTTGGGACCCCAAGGTGCTCGTGGGGGCTACCCACGGCAGTGCCGCGGAACGTGAGCGGCTTCAGGCGTTGATCGATTGGGGCCTGGTCGATGTGTTTCGCGAACACCACGACGAAGCGGGATTGTTCTCGTGGTGGGATTACCGCGGCGGCAACTTCCATAAGCGGCTCGGCATGAGGATCGACCTGCTGCTCACCAGTGACTCGGTGACCCAAAAAACCGAACGGGTCCTGATCGAACGCAACGCCCGCAAAGGTAAAGACCCCAGCGACCACACACCAGTCTTCGTCGACCTCACCCCCTAAACCCCGAAATTTTCGCGCTCGACCCGCTCAGAGCGGGTCAGGCGCGATCAGAACTGGCGATGGTGGTGACGATGGCCGGGCCGAAGCGCCGGGCTCGAACCTCGGGCATCCCGAGTTCGATGAGGTCGTCGATCGAAGCGGGGGCCGCCGACGCGATTTCGTCGAGCAACCGGTCGCCGATAATCGCCGCCGGTGCAACCGCCGAGGCGCGCGCCATCGTCGAGCGCCACTCGGTGAGGGCCTCTCGACGGGCGACCAGGTCGGGGGCAACCGAGTCGCGCAGGTCGATCACCTCGCCGGTGAGCACGTTTCGTACGTTGGCGAGCGAGGCCTTGGCTTCGGGCGCGGCTTGAGAGTTGCGTTGGTCGACGGTGGCTGCATCGGTCATCGCCGGTAGGTAAGGCGACGGACCACGCTCGATGGTGGTGGCCCCAAACGAGCGCAACATCGCCCACGTGCAATGAACCTGGCGCTCGGCCCGGGTTATCGCCACATGCAACAGATTGCGTTCCTCTCGCCGGGCTTGCGCCGAGCGGGCGAACGCGAGCGGCACGAACCCTTCCTCGAGCCCCGCCAAGTGCACCACCGGCCACTCGAGGCCTTTGGCTCCGTGGAAGGTCGACAGCTCGACCGCGTCGGTGATGCTGCCGCTTCGATCACTGCCGATCGCGGTATGTAGCCATCCGGCAAACCGCGACCCAGGGCCATCGGGATCGAGTTGTAGAAACTCGCGCCCCAGGTCGATGAGGGCGCCGATGTTCATCTGGCGATTCAACTCCGCCGTGCGAAGCGCAGCCTGTTGCTCGGACGGAACATCGAACTCATCGGAGTACTCGTCGGTGCCGATCTCAAGTTCGATCGCCGCCGCGGCCAAGTCGGCTTCGAGGTCGGCGATCGCCGAGCGAAGATCGCGAGAATGGGCAAGGTCGTCGAACGCTCGCTTCACGTCGGGTAATTCGAGAAAGTCGTTTCCCGAGCGGGCGCGAAATGGCACGTTGGCGGCCCGGAGGGCTGCTTCGATGCCGGCCAATTGGCCATTCGTGCGGGTGAGGATCGCTTGGTCGCTCCAGCGTCCGCCGGGAGTGTGGGCGTCGCGCACCGCCCGGGCGATAGCGGCACTTTCCAGGTCGTCGGTTTCGTAGCCGGTGACGGTGGGCGCCGGGCCCGGGTTGCGGGTGGCGATCAGCGGTTCGAGGTTGGCGAGATCGGTATCGAGCACCGCATTAGCGGCGGCGAGAATTTGGGGAGTCGATCGGTGATTTCGGCGCAAGGTGAGGGTTTGCGCCCCACCAAAGTGCGACCCGAAGTCGGTGATGTACCCCGAGTCGGCACCATTCCAGCCGTAGATCGCCTGCCGAGGGTCGCCCACCACACACAGGTCAGCCTCGGAACCAAGCCATGACTTGAGCAGCGAGAATTGCAGCGGGTTGACATCTTGGAACTCGTCGACGAACAGGTGCCGGAAACGCCAACGTTGGGCATCTCCCCAGCGCTTATCGCGTCGCATCTCGTGGGCGGTGATGCCGAGGAGGTCGTCAAAGTCGACCAAGCCCATCTTGGCCTTGCGATCTTCGTAGTCGCGAAACAGTGCGGCGATTCGGCCGGGCTCGACCGGAGCCTCACGACCGGCCGCCTTCACTGCCGCCTCGTAGCGCTCGGGGGTGATCAACCGAGCCTTGGCCCACTCGATCTCGGTGACCACATCGATTGGTTTGGTTCGTTCGTCGCTGCGAGAGACCAGCTTGGCGACAAAGCCTGTCTTGCGGTCGAGAAGCTTGGGTTCCTTGCCGCCCCGTTCGGCGGCCCGGGCCCGCAGCTGGGCGTAGGCGACACCGTGGAAGGTTCCGGCCGACACATCGTCGCGCAGGCCAAGCTGACGCAACCGCTTCGTGAGTTCAGATGCCGCCTTACGGGTGAAGGTGAGGGCGAGCACCCGACGAGGGTCGATCGCTCCGATGTTCGAGCGGTAGGCGATACGCCGAGTCAGCACTCGGGTCTTGCCCGAACCGGCGCCGGCGAGAATGCAGAGCCGATCGGATTCGGCGGTGACCGCGGCGACCTGCTCGGGGTTCAGTCCGCGCAACAGCGGCGACGCTGAGGCCGAGGTTGGACTGGTTGTCGAGCCAGCAGGGCTGGACTCGCCGAAGTCGAGCGATTCCACGACGGGACCTTACTTGGTAGGCGAGACACCGAAGTCAGCCGGAGCACCCCGGCCGGCCGGAGCTAACCTAGGCGGGTGATCGAGGTGTCCGAAACCGACTTTGAGGCCCTGGTGGCCGACGCGCTCGACACGTTACCCGACGAGCTGCTGGCGGTGGCCAACAACGTGGTCGTGGTGGTCGAGGACGAACACCCAACCGAGGATCTCTTCGGCCTTTACGAAGGAGTCCCGCTCACCGAGCGCGGCATGTACGGCGTGTTCGACCTGCCCGATCGGGTCACCATTTACCGGCTGCCGTTACTCGACCACTGCCGCAGTCACGAAGAAATCGTGCACGAGGTGCGAGTAACCGTGGTCCACGAGCTGGCCCACCACTTCGGCATCGACGACGACCGCCTCCACGAACTCGGCTGGGATTGACGCGGTCTCGGCGCGCAGAGCCGTACACAGGCCGCCATGTTTCACCCTCCAACCCAACTCCAGTTTTGGTCTTTCTCATTTCTGAGTTGGCCATGCCTTATCGGTGCGGCTGAGCCCACCATTCCAGTCTTGGTATACAAAGAGCGAAGGTTCCGCAAGAAGCGTTCGGCTTCGCTGTGCGAACAACCTCAGGTCGGGCCTGTCGGAGTTCTCAGCCCGGCCTAGAACCGAGTGCAGTGCTTTGGAGCCTGTCTGACGGTTCGAGGCGACATGCATATAGAGCATGTCCAAGAATCTTTGCTGGTGGGGGAGATCAGGTTGGGAAGCAAGCTCGAAGAATGTGCCGACCAGAGACTCGTCAACACTTATGGTCTCCATCCAATCCTGTCGGGGTGTGTATGCAGAGCTTCGTGCCCACAACCTGAGGTCATCTGGGTGAGGTTGATAGGCATCACCCCGAAAGACTTCGTCGACAACGATCCCGGTTCCGGAGGGTTGGTTCGCTATGGAAATCTCAATCGTGCTGCCAGAACTGACTCCATCGGCGACGTCGGTGATTGCCTGCCCGTCGTAGTCGCGGGTTAGGAGGCGTCCATCCATCGAGGAAATCCAAGTCCGCGATGTCTCGCCAGCAGCGTTCACGCTGACTTCTAGGGGATAGTCAGTTACTTCAACCGGCGCCCAGGGTACCGACTCAGGAATCGCCAACCGGAGATCGATTAGAACCAGACGTGACATCTGCACCTGCTTAGATAGGAAAGCTTGTCAAGATCCGGAACCCAAACTCGAATGCATCGGATTTCCCCAGGACCACCCGGACAGATTGTATGCCGATAGCCTCCGCGAGTTTGGCTATCAACTGAGATACCCACGATCTCAGCCCAGGACATACCCGGCGGTCGCTCTGCACTGGATGCAAGCCCGATGTGCCGTTCTTTAGCGGTGTCGGGTGGACGGCAGGTGTGTCGATATGCGCTAGTTCTGGCCATTTGTGTGGTCCTATTCTTTCCAGATGACCTATGGGGACGAAAGGATGACACGACCGACCGATACGCACGAGGTTGTAGGTGTGTTGTTGTGCGAACGCGGACGCGTGCTGTTGGGGAGACGGAGTGTTTCGAAGCGCTGGTATCCCAGTTGTTGGGACGTTCCGGGTGGGCACGCCGAGTTCGGTGAGTCGCCGACCGAGGCGGCGACACGAGAAGTTCAAGAAGAACTCGGTGTGGTTGTCTCCACATCAGATTTGGCGTTCGTGACCACGATTGTTGGCGATGACTTCGACCTGAAGGTCTGCACCGCCTCTCGATGGTCAGGGGCTGTCATCAATGCTGCGCCCCACGAGCACGACGAAATCGCCTGGCTCAACCCTCAAGATCTTGAGGGTCGCTCCCTTGCTCATCCGGCGCTTCGCGATGCCGTCGCCTCCGCGTTGACAGTCGCTAGTTTCGACAGGCCACCGCCGGGTGACTCCAATCTACCTAGCTCGTAGTGGCTCTCGATCGGACGACCCGTTGCCCCAGACCGATCATCAGTGTCGTTCTCGCGCTGTCGAAAGACGTCAACCGTTGAACGTTATGAGCCCGCTCTTTGCAGGTTCCTGGTCGCGGCCGACAAGAGCGAGCTACGCAACCACCGACACATCGTTGCGCGGATCGGCTGCGACGATCCTTTGAATGGTGGAGTGCGACACTCCAGCCGCCTTCGCAATCTCGCGCGTTGACGCGCCCTCGCGACTGGCCAGACGAATACTGATCGTCTGCTCTTCGGTGATGTCGTTGATCTCGTCGGCTCTCCGGGAAATCACCCGAAGCGCTACCTCTTTTGGTTCTGCCATCTTGGTTGCTCCAATCTCGCTTGCTCTGTCGCTCAACTCACTGGTGCCTGGCTGGTCAGTCTGGTGCGTCGTAGATCGTTCGTTCTATCCGGTCAACCGTCCGCCACATTTGCGAGGCTGCTAGCTGGTGAGTCGCCGCCCGCACGCCAGACAAGCGATCGGTGTCGGCAGGTCAGCGACGCCACGTCGACGCTCGACGCAAAGTTGGGTGTGGTCAGCCGGGTTCGTTTCGGAGCGGTCCGATCGGTCGTGAGTGGGCACGTCTGTGGCGTTCAGCGGTTCGGGGCGGGGTGTGTTTCGTACATGCGAGTGATGACGACGGCGCCGGAGATGGCGGTGAGGGCGGCGACGGCGTAAATGGCGGCTTGGATGGAAATGAGGTCGGCGAGGAGCCCGGCCAGGAGTGCACCGACAGCGAAGCCTGCGTCTCGCCAGAGCCGGTAGATGCCGACGGATCGGGCTCGCCAGGTTGGGTGGGCGACATCGCCGATGGTGGCCAAGAGCGTGGGGTAGACCATTGCGGTGCCCGCACCAAGTGCGGCTGCTCCCAGGGCCCATGGCCAGAAGCTGTTCATGGCAGCGATCCAGGCAATGGCGACGGCTTGGGTGAACATGCCGGCGACGATGAGGGGTTTGCGGCCGATTCGGTCCGATAGTGCGCCGGTGTAGAGCTGGCCGAGTCCCCAGATGCCCGGATAGATGGCAGCAAGGATGCCGATGCGGCCGATCGAGAGCCCAGAGGCGGCGAAGAAGATAGGGAACAGGCCCCAGGCGAGCCCATCGTTGAGGTTGTTGACCAGGCCTGCTTGTGACGCGGCCGAGAGGGATTTCTCTCTGAAGCTGGTGAGGGTGAAGATCCCGCGATCGGTGAGCGCGTGATGTGTCGCGTCGTTGGCAGGAGTGTGGCTGGCCGCTTCGTGATCGACGTGGCCTCGGGTCTCCTTGACGAAGAGTACGGAGAGGCTGAGACCGAGTCCGGCGTAGGCGAGGCCGAGGAAGAACGGTTCGGGGCGGAGGCCCCATTCGTTGGCGATCCAGCCGGTTGCGAGAGCGGTGGCGGCGACGGCGCCGTAGCCGGCGGCTTCGTTGAGGCCCATCGCGAGGCCGCGTTTGTCGGGTCCTGCGAGGTCGATTTTCATGATGACGGTGGTTGACCAAGTAAGTCCTTGGTTGATGCCGAGCAGGACGTTGGCGAAGATCACCCATCCCCACGTTGGGGCCCACATCAGCAGCAGGGGGACCGGGATGCCGATGATCCAGCCTGCGATCAGGACGGGTTTGCGGCCGTGACGGTCTGAGAGGGTGCCGGCGAAGAAGTTGGTGGCTGCTTTGACGATGCCGAACGCTGCGATGAAGGTGAGCGTGGCCGTGAAGGCGGTTAGTCCGAAGACTTCGGTGGCGAGAAGCGGCAGGACGGTGCGTTCCTGGCCGATCATGCCCCCGACAAGGGCGTTGACACCGACGAGCAGTGAGAACTGGGCGAGGTTCGCACGCAACCCCAAACGGATCGGTTTTGGTGTCGCGTCGGTGTCGGTCATGGCCCGACCTCGAGATCGACACCGGTTGCGGTGCTCCAGGTGTCGGGTCCGCCGTCGAACACCGAGACTTCGCTGTAGTCGCCGCTGTTGTTGAGGAGGCTGGCGGCGGTCATTGCTCGTTCCCCATGGCCACACATCACCGTGACCGGCCCGGTCGGCGACGTGATGTTGGCGACGGCTGCGAGTTCCACGTTGATTGCGCCCGGGATGTGCCCGGTGATGTATTCGTTGTGTTGGCGGACGTCGATCACCGTCGGCGCCATGCCGTGTGTGTCGACCACGTCGATCGTTACTGTCGGTCGACCGGCAGCGGTCCATGTGTCGATGCCGCCGTCGAGTTCGCCGAGGAGGTTTTCGTGGCCGACGTCGAGGCATTGGCGGACCACGTCGGCCCGGTCGTTTTCCTCGTCGAGGATGAAGATCAGCGGGCGGTCGGGGTTGGTGAGCCAGCCGACCCAACTCGCGAAGACCGGGCGCAGCGTGTTCGAGAGCGAACCCGGAAGGTGGCCTGTGCCGAAGTCGGCCATTGTTCGCACGTCCACGACAAGGGCGCCGTCGGCGACGTGTTGGGCGACGGTGTCGGAGTTCAACCGGTCCAGTGCGGGGATTGTGTCGAACAGGGTTGGGCCACGGCGATTCAGCTCGGGCAATCGCAGGAAGTAGGACGGGAAGGTGCCGAACCCTTCTAGTAGCCGATCGACGAACTCGTCTTCGCTGCCGATCGACAGCAGCAGGTTCGTTGCCCGTTCCTGACCCAACGTCGTGGTTCGTTCGGTCGAACCGGGGGCTGAGCAGAACGAGCCGGCCCCATGCGTGGGATACACCGCAAGGTCATCGGGCAAATCGTCGAAGCGGTGCAGCGAGTGGAACATCTGATGCGCCAACGGTTCGGCCAGGTCAGCACCTGCCAGGTCGGTGCGACCAACTGCGCCGACCATCAACGAGCCACCGGTGAACAGCGCGATCAGTTCACCGTCGTGTTCGAGGAGGTACGAGTGGTGATCGGGTGTGTGGCCCGGCGTTGCGACCGGAACCAAACAGCACCCGTTGCCGAGTTCGACGCGTTGGCCGTCGGTCACCGCGTCGTGGAGGCTGTCGAGCTGCGACGCATCCGGCGCCAAGAACGTCGCTCCCAACCGTGCGGTCAGGCCCGGGCTGCCGGTCACGTAGTCGGCATGGGAATGGGTATCAGCCGTCCACACCAACCGAAGCCCTTCTCGATTCGCCAACGCCTCGTGCGCAATCGGGAACCGGGGCGGATCGATCACAGCCGCCGATCCGTCACCGAGATCGATCAGGAACGACGAGTGACCAAGACCCTCATCCGCGAAGTTAACGATCTGAACCATGACTTCTCCTCAAGTAACTTCTTGAATAGATGCCCCACTATACTAAAAGTTCAAAGAAATGTTTGAGGAGAATGGCCCTATGGGAAACCGCCAGGCGAAGAACGCACTGTTCGACGGATTCGCCGAGGTCGCAAAAGCGCTCGGTAACGGGCGACGCGTCGAACTCGTCGACGTCTTGGCCCAAGGCGAACGCCACGTTGAAGAATTGGCCGGCGAGATCGGTCAGAGCGTCGCCAACACCTCGCACCACCTGCAGGTGCTGGCCGCAGCAGGACTCGTTACCACACGCCGCGACGGAAACCGCATCTACTACCAACTCACATCCGGCGACGTCGAGCATCTGTGGACGGTCTTGCGTTCGGTCGCTAGCACCCATCTTGATGACCTCGAACAGCTCGCCGTGGACTACCTCGGGAACCGCAGCCGCCTCGAAGAGATCAGCCGAGACGAACTCGCCCGACGCCTCGAAGACGGCACTCTGATCGTCATCGACGTCCGCCCCGAAGCCGAATACGCCGCCGGGCACATCCGCGGCGCCCGCTCCGTCCCCATCGATCAACTCTCAAACATGCTCCGTGGGCTGCCGACCGATGTCGAAGTCGTCGCCTACTGCCGAGGCCCGTACTGCGTGTTCGCCGACGACGCCGTCCGCCTAATACGCCGAAGGAGCCGTAAAGCCCGACGCCTCCAAGACGGTTACCCGGAATGGCGGACCGCCCAACACCCAACCGAAGCAAACCTTCTTCCATGACCAGGTAGGCAAACAGTCGTGGTCCGACCGAGCATGCATGAATGCCAGCCCACTCGATAACACCGCACAAAATCACGCTGCCTCCCCAAGGGCCACCGCAACAGTTCGGCCCTACTGCAGTGCTCGATAATCACCACCGAGCGAGGCCCGTCTGGCCGAGCAGATCCGCTAGAGCGGAGCGCCTCGGTCACGTTGGCGACGATGAATGACACCGATCTCAGGTGCCGTTATCGCGCTGCTCCTGGACCGTCGGCGTTTGAGCGTTATGGATTGGGCTCTGACGTCTGCGGGCGCCGGTCCGCCTAGTGCCCCTCGATCCGTATCGCTGAACGTCCGCCGGTTCGGATTGCGGAGGTGACCACTCTTTGGATCTCTTTGATCTGGTCCAGTAGTAGTGAGTCGTTCACGACCGTGACGATGAACGCCAGTTCGTCCTCAAAACCGG
>CALHTF010000006.1 GCA_938038815.1 uncultured Acidimicrobiales bacterium
CTCAAACAGCCGAGCCGAGTAATGGGCCAGCATCGTCTGGCTGTACGACGATCGAAGCTGCGCCACCAAACCAGCAGCGTGCCAGGTGGTTCCGGCGGTCAGCGTGTTCTGTTCGAGCAGGACAACATCGGTGATGCCACGGCGGGTGAGGTGGTACGCCACCGAACAACCAACGATGCCGCCGCCGACGATTACTACCTGGGCGCGGTCCGGAATCTGCTTCTGCGAATCCTGCTGAGACATCTGCAAAAACTACCACCCAACCACTACCGAGGAAAAGGGTTGTAACCAAATCGTTAGAACCTATAACACCGCCCTTTCGTGGCCTGCCAGGTACGGTCGGCACGTGCACGAGAACTCCCACGACCCATCGCTTGTCCGGCTTGATCGCTCCGACGGATTCGCCACGATCACCATCGACGATCCGGCGACCAGAAACGCCTTATCCGCACCAGTGCTCGCCGGGTTATCCGCTGCCTGCGCCACCGTCGAGGGCGACGCCGACGTGCGGGTTGTCGTCGTGCGCGGTGGCGGCGACCGGGTCTTTGTTTCGGGCGGCAATATCGCCGAGGTAAACGCCGCCGTGGGTGGCGACCACAACAGCCCGGGGGCTGCGGCGATGATGGCGCTCGAAACCATCACCAAACCTGTGGTGGCCGCCATCAACGGGCACTGCTTAGGCGGCGGACTCCTGGTTGCGCTCACCGCCGACCTGCGGGTTGCGGTCGACAAGGCAACCTTTGGTATTCCGGCGGTTCGACTCGGTGTTGCCTACCCGCAGGCCGGAGTCGACATGGTGGTGCGGGAGGTCGGGGCCAGTCAGGCTCGCCACCTCTTGGTAACCGGCGACCGGATCGATGCGAACCGAGCCGCCGAGATCGGACTCGTCCACCAGGTTGCGTCGCCCGACACGTTCGACGGCGCAGTACACGACTTGGTAACCACCCTGTTGGCCAACGCTCCCCTCTCGATGGCGGCAGGCAAGGCGGCGGTGCGGGTCTCGGCGGGAAATCCGGCAACTTCTCCGAGCGAAGCGGCCGACGCGATCGCTGCCGCCTGGGCAAGCGCCGACGCGGTCGAAGGAACCGCAGCGTTTCTCGAAAAGCGTCCAGCAAAGTTCACGGGGGCCTAGTGGCCATTCGAATCCTCACCTGGAACGTGTGGCTCTTTCACGGCGACTGGGAGGCCCGCCAACCGGCGATCACCGCGGTGATCGACAAGGTGCAGCCCGACGTTATTGCCCTGCAAGAGTCCTTCGACACCCACGAAGGCTGCCGCCCACAAGTCGAAACCTTGGCCGAACATCTGGGCTTCGAGTTTCAACAGGGACCGAACCCCGAAGGCTTCGACGCTCCGGTTCGCAACTCGATGCTTTCGCGCTGGCCCATGAAGGTCCGCCACTCGGCGTTGCTCGCCGCCGAGGGACCGAACCGCTACCGCAGTGTGGTCGGGGCTCACATCGAAACGCCCGAAGGGCTACTGCCGATATTCACCACCCACCTCGAGCACCGGTTCGACCGCACCGCGCTGCGCCAGAAGCAATTAGGCGAAGCGGTGGCCTTTATCGAATCGGTTGAGGTCGAAGACTCGCTCCCGCCCGTGCTGACCGGCGACCTCAACGCCGTGCCCGACAGCGAAGAGATCCGCCGACTCACCGGACGCACCACTCCTTACGACCGGGTGTTCATCGACGCCTGGGACGTAGCTGGCGAAGGCGATGGCCTGACGTACGCGACCAGCAATCGGGTGATCGCCGACCGCGGCTCGCAGTGGCCCAACCGACGACTCGACTACATCGCGATCGGGTATTCCTCCGGCGGCCCCAAGCTGCGAGTGCGCGACATCTCGCTCGCCGGAACCGAACCGGTCGACGGCGTGATGGCCTCGGACCACTACGGGGTCGTCGCCAATCTGACCACGTAACGCAGCGCGGCTCGTTCCCTCGCAGTTCTACCAGGACGTGCCCTAGGAAGCTCGGTCGATATAGCGAGCAACAAGGTTCTCAAGGGCTTCTTGTCGGCCCGATACCCTCGGCGGCTCTGCCACGGAAAGTGCGCGTTCCTGAAGATCAACCAAGGTGAGTTCCCCGCCGAGGATCTGGCTCCCAAACTCGCCGTCCCAACCCGAGTAGCGCTCCTGAACCGGCCCGGCGAGCACCTCGTCCTCTAGGAGCGCGTGGGCTACTAGAAGCGATCGAGCGATGACATCCATGCCGCCGATGTGACCATGAAAGAGGTCGTTCCGGTCGATCGATTGTCGACGCAGCTTGGCGTCAAACATCATGCCGCCGGTGGTAAACCCTCCGCCCTTGAGGATCTCGTACATTCCAAGCGTCATCTGCTCGACGGAGATGGGGAACCGATCGAGGTCCCACCCGAGTCGGTCGTCGCCCGCATTGGCGTCAACGCTCCCGAAGATTCCCGCACCGAACGCTGCGGCAACCTCATGAGCAAAGTCGTGACCCGACAATGTCGCATGGTTGACCTCGATGTTGGTGCACACTTCACCCATCAGGTCGAAGCGCTCGAGGAATGCGTGGCACGCCGCGACGTCGTAGTCGTACTGATGTTTCGTTGGCTCGTATGGCTTTGGTTCGAGCAAGATTGTGCCGCGGAACCCAATCCGGTGTTTGTGCTCGATCACCATCGTAAGAAAGCGCGCCAGCTGTTCCTGCTCGCGCTTCATATCGGTGTTGAGCAGCGTGTCGTAACCTTCTCGGCCGCCCCACAGCACGTAGTTCTGCCCATTGAGCCGATGGGTAGCGTCGAGTGCAGCACAAACTTGTGCTGCTGCGTACGCGAAAACCTCTGGATCAGGATTGGTTGCGGCTCCGGCCTGATATCGAGCGTTCGAAAATGCGTTCGCCGTACCCCACAGAAGTTGGGTTCCCGTTCGTTCCATCTGCGCTTCGGCCTCGTCGACCATCTGGGTCAGATTGCTGACCGACTCGGCAAAGGTTGCCCCCTCGGGCGCTATGTCCCGATCGTGGAACGACCAAAACGGAACACCGAGTTTCTCGAAGAACTCAAAGGCCACCGCCATCTTGACCTTGGCGGCTTCGATCTGATCACCCGGGGCGTTGATCCACGGCCGGTCGAGCGTACCTTCGCCAAAGATGTCGAACCCGTCCCACGAAAAGCTGTGCCAGTAACACGCGGCAAACCGAAGATGCTCCGCCATGGTTTTTGCACCCACCACCCGATCGGCGTCGTACCACCGGAACGCGAGCGGATTATCGGTGTCAGGCCCCTCGTAGGGAATCGGCGTCTCAATGGAAGGAAAAAACTCGGTCATGACGTCCTGGCGATCGGTGCGGTACGGCTGGACAGTCGATCCCGAAGGCGGGCACTTTCGCCCCCTCCGGTCAAATGTCCTTGGGCTTCACAAATTAATATGTTGGAGAATGCTACAAAGTCTCGAAGGTGTCAAGAGCTGACATGGTGGGGGCGAATCCGACGCCCCTGACACCTTAAGACTCGAGCACCATTGCTTCGAGCGCATGATTCCACGCCAGCTCCGACGCCCCGAGCAGCGGCGCATCCGGCCCAAGGTTCGAGGCAAACAACGACACGTCATCTTGCACAACCGACAGCACGCGCATGGCCAGTTGCTTCTGCAGGTTCTCCAGAACAAAGGGCAGCGCTGGGCCGAGGAACCCACCAAAAACAATTGCGCTGGGGTTCAACGCGTTCACCAACCCTGCGATTCCGAACCCCAACCATCGGCCGTGCTCAGCAAATGCCTCAAGAACGCTTTCGTCGCCCGACGCGGCCGCCGAGAGTAACTCCGCAACCGCAACCCGACCACCGTCGGTTGCCCTACCCGCACGCCGCAACAGAGCTTCCTCGCCCACCTCGGTTTCAAAGCAGCCCACTGCACCGCAGTTGCACGGCACACCTTCAATATTCACCGGAAGGTGACCAATCTCGCCGGCGAACCCCGATACACCATCGACAATCTGAGCGCTCGATATAAATCCACCACCAACACCAACTTCGCCCGACAGGTACACAACGTCGTCGATGCCGGCCGCCGCACCCCGACGACTCTCTGCGAGCGCGGCAAGATCGGCCTCGTTGCCTACGAATACAGGGATCTCGAGCGACATTTCGTCGCGTAGCAACTCGACCAGGTCTATGTTTTCCCACCGAAGGTTCGGTGCCAAAATGACCATGGCGTCCGACCGGCGCACAAGCCCGGGAACAGCCACGCCCATGCTCCAGATCTTGCTCCCGGAGTCGAGCGATGCAACGACCGACGCCACGAGGCTGGCGATATCGCGCACGGTCTGGCCGATCTCGGTTTGGTCCCGAGATCGGTCACGACGAACCGAACGGAGCACTGGCCCGCCAAGGCCCACTGCGGCCACCGCTACAGAGTCGACGAGGACTTCAACCGCTAGCACAACATTCTTTGACCGTGGCTCAACCGATGGCGACGGTCGACCCCGCTTACCACCCGAATCCGAGCGCACTTCGGTCACGTAACCCCGATCGACCAACTCCGCAACCAACACGCCAACCGCACTTCGCGTGAGCCCAGTATCGGCAACGATCCGCGACCGCGACGCGGCACCACCTAGGTGCAGGCTGCGCAAAATCGTGTGCAGATTCGCCTGCCGCATGGCCTCGCCTCGGAGACCCTTTCGTTGTGGTTCAGACATCCGGTCGCGGATTCTTTCTCTCTGGCTCGATCACAGACTAAGCGGCATTTGGTTGAACGCAGGGCTTGACGCCGAGGAATCGGTTCGCCAAACTAACGAAATATTATTTGTCATGTTGCATTACAAATAATCTATCGATGTGCACTGGGTGCATCAAGACCATGTAGGGGAGAAAGTTATGAAGCGCCTTTTGCGCCTGTTAGCCACGTTGGGAGTGCTCGCGCTCGTCGCTGGTGCGTGTGGAAGCGATGCTGGTGAGCCCGCCGCTACCGATGCCACGAGCGACAGCTCAACCAACGCCGACGATGAAGCGGACACCAATGACGCAGATACCGATTCGGAGTCGGGCGATACCGAAACCACCGAGGAAACAAGCGACCCCGGCGAAACAGCCGGCGGAAGCGTAGGTTTCATCTTGCCGGACTCAGCTTCGTCGGCTCGGTGGGAAGCCTTTGACCGGCCCCTCATCGAAGCCGCATGCGCCGACGCCGGCCTCGACTGTCTGATTCAAAACGCCGAAGGCGACAAGGACAACATGGCGACCATCGCCGACCAAATGATCGCCGACGGAATCGGCGTTCTTGCCATCGTCAACCTCGACTCGGACTCCGGCGCCGCGATCCAAGAAGCCGCCGCCGCCGCTGGCGTCAAGAACATCGATTACGACCGGCTCACCCTCGGCGGCTCGGCCGACGTGTACGTGTCGTTCGACAACGTGGCAGTGGGAACTGCACAGGGCGAAGGACTTATCAAGTGCTTCGGTGGCGACACCGAAGGCAAGAAGATCATCCAGCTTCACGGCTCCCCCACCGACAACAACGCAACATTGTTCCGTGAGGGATATCAGGCGGCGATCGACGGAGCCGGATTCGAAACCGTTGCCGAAGAAGCCGTACCCGACTGGGACAACGTTCAAGCGGGCGTCATCTTCGAGCAGCTGCTCACCTCGGTGAGCGGCGACATCGACGGTGTCCTGGTAGCCAACGATGGCCTCTCACTCGCTTCACAAGCCGTGCTGGCCGACAACGGGCTAACGCTGCCCACCACCGGCCAAGACGCAACGGTCGACGGACTCCGCGCCATTCTTGAAGGGTCGCAGTGTATGACGGTCTACAAGCCCGTAAAGGTTGAAGCCGAGGCAGCCGTTGCGGCGGCCGCGGCACTTCTGAACGGTACCGACCTCGGAGCGAACGCGACCATCGACAACGGCAACGCCGAAGTGCCCTACGTGCAGGGTGCGGTGACATCGATCTTCTTCGATGATGTGCGCATCCCGATCGAGGACGGCTTTGTCTCCAAGGACGATGTATGTGCCGGGCTTGAGGACAAGTGCGCCGAAGCCGGAATTAGCTAGTTCACCTATGTGAGTCATGGGCAGCGGTGGGGTCTCACCCTTCTGACCTCACCGCTGCACCTATGACCCGTCCTTTACGCATCGCAGCAGCGGAGGAGTCACCGCAGTTATGGCCAGCCCTCTCCTCGAGATACGGGGAATCAGCAAATCGTTCGGCGCAGTACGAGTGCTCGACAACGTCAACTTTCGGGTTAACGCTGGCGAAGTCACCGCCCTCATCGGCGACAACGGCGCGGGCAAGTCAACGTTGGTGAAGTCGATAGCGGGAATCCACGCCGTCGACTCTGGAAGCTTCCACTTCGACGGCCAAGCGGTCGACATTAAGGGTCCACGCTCGGCGGCTGCTCTGGGCATCGAGGTGGTGTACCAAGACCTCGCCCTGTGCGAGAACCTCGACGTTGTCCAGAACATGTACCTAGGACGCGAGCTCCTGGCGGCAGGTCTACTCGACAAATCGACGATGGAAGCACGAGCCCGGGCCACGCTCGCTCGTCTTGGTGTTCGAACGGTCAAGAGTGTTCGCCAGCTCGTGTCGTCGCTCTCGGGGGGCCAGCGTCAGACTGTAGCGATCGCCCGTGCGGTGCTGTGGGAATCACGGGTAGTGATTCTCGATGAACCTACCGCCGCGCTCGGCGTGGCGCAGACCGCGCAGGTACTCGAAGTCGTGCGACGCTTAGCCGCCGAGGGTTTAGGTGTTGTGCTGATCAGTCACAACATGAACGATGTGCTCGCCGTTTCGGACCGCGTAAGCGTGATGTACCTCGGCCGAATCGCAGCCGACCTCAAGGTCACCGCCGACACGAGCCGCGAAACGCTGGTCGAGCTGATCACGTCAGGCGAAAGCGCTGGCTACCAAGCCGATGACCCGAACCGTTCCGAAAGGTGGCCCAACAATGAACGAAATCTCAGCGGATGAATCAGGGGCGACGGACGTCGCAACCGACTTCGCTCTCGATAGTCAGACGAGGTCGCTCGGCCAGGTGTTCTCAGACGGTATAGCCAACATACGAGGCGGCGAACTCGGCCTTTTGCCAGCGTTGTTGGCGATCGCCGTGCTCGTTGCGCTGTTCGGCTGGGCGAACCCGTCGACGTTCCTATCGGTTCTCAATCTTTCGAACCTGGTCGAACAAGCATCGGCTATCATCGTCATCGCCATGGCAGTGAGCTTCACCCTGCTCGTAGGCGAGATCGATTTGGCTGCCGGGTTCACCGCCGGTGTCGCCGCCGCCGTGCTCGCAACCCGATTGGTGGCCGGATGGGGTCTGGTAACCGCAGTACTGCTCGCCACCCTCGTCGCGCTCGCCCTCGGCCTCTTTACTGGATACATGGTGGCCAAAGTTGGCATCCCATCATTTGTAGTTACCCTCGCCAACTTTTTGATTTTCCAGGGCATTTTGTTGCTGTTTGTCAAAGATGGAGGCACGGTCCGGATCGAGAACGACCTGGTAAAGGGCATGGTTGGTGACAGCCTCCCGGTAGGACTTTCGTGGGTACTAGCGCTCTTTGGTGTTGCCCTCTACGCCTTCTTCACTGTCCGGCGCCAGCGAGCCGCCCACGGCGCTATTCCGTTGTCGCTTGTTGCGCTTCGCATAACAGCAGTCGCCGGCGTGGCCGTGGTGGGAACCGTACTATTCAACCGCAACCGAGCGCTGCCGAAAGCCGAGATTGAAATTCGCGGCATGCCGGTGGTGATCCCGTTAGTTCTGCTGATTGTGTTCATCCTCACTTTCGTGCTCGACAACACCCGTTGGGGTCGCCATCTCTACGCAGTTGGCGGCAATCCCGAGGCGGCGCGGCGTGCCGGTATCAACGTCGCGGGCATCAAGCTCGCCGCCTTCACCGTGTGCGGATTGTTGGCGGGCATCGGAGGAGCGTTCCTCGCCTCAAACGTGAACTCTGTCAGTGCAACAACCGGCGGCAGCCAGACGCTCCTACTGGCCGTTGGCGCAGCGGTTATCGGAGGCACATCGCTGTTTGGCGGGAAGGGCCGAATGATCAATGGTCTCGTCGGCGGCCTTGTGCTGGCGTTGATACCAAACGGCCTACCGCTCGTCGGCAAACGGATCCTCCCGCTGTTCGGAACCGAGATCGACTTCAGCAGCTCGGGCGTGAAGTTCATCGCCTTTGGTTCGGCGCTGATGTTGGCCGCGTCAGTCGACGCGTTGAGCCGCAAGACTTCGTAGGGTCTAAAGTCTTGTAGATACGGGGCTTAGTTGTCGTGCAAGGCTTCGTTGAGACCCTGCCAGCTGCTGTCGTCGGTGCGGGTGAGAGCTTCGACGGTTCCGGATTTGCTGTTCCGGCGGAACAACAGGCCGTTGGCGCCGGAGATCTCGCGAGCCTTAAC
>CALHTF010000007.1 GCA_938038815.1 uncultured Acidimicrobiales bacterium
GTTTCGACCCACCTCTGGCAGGCCCGTTTGAAGAACTCGTAGTCGTTCTGTTCGGCCGTCGGGATGAAGAACGACTCGACCGCATCGCCAAAGGCCCAGCGCACGTCTTTGTTGGTGGAGATTTGGGCGATGAGCGATGCCTGGGCGAACCCGATGCGCCCCGCCTCAAACGACGCGAGTACCGGCTCGAGCTCCCAGCTGGCGGCCAATCGTTTGGCCAGCAGCGCTCGCCGCGAGGCCTCGACCTTTGACACTCGACACTCCGACCGTAAGAAGCTCGCTGCCCCTCGGTAGCCGAGTAGTCCCAGTACCGAACTACGGTCGACCGCCCCGGTGAGCTTGGCGGTAATGCCATCGACCCGGTCGCGCAGCACCGTGATATCGGCCAAAGCCTCGACCGCTTGTTCGCCGTGCATGGCCGCCCAGTCGACCTTCGCCAACAGATCGAGCGCGTACGACACATCGTCTAGCTCGCCAACACCAGACGTCATTTCAACCCCTGGTAGTGCAGCAGTTTTGGTGTCGTGATCGAACATATGTTCGATTGTAGTCTTATGTACTGACAGCGGTCAAAAAGAATGTTGAACGTCGACGTCAGCGGCGGCGATACCGCCGGTAGGTCATCGGTCGAAACAGGTTGGTCGAGCCAGCGGGGTCGCTTTATCGACGCAGTGGCTGTTTTTGCAGGTAGGAATAGGAGCGGAGCAACCATTCGAAGGGGCCGAACCGGAACACCCGCATCCAGAGGTGCGACAACACACTGAGCCCGGCCCAGATCGCCAGGGCAACGCCGAGGGCCTCAAGGGGCGCCAGGTCGCCGATCAAACCAAACCCGTAGCCCATGAAGATCACCGCGGCGATTGCCGACTCGAGCAGATAGGAGGTGAGCGACATTCGTCCGCTGGGCTGAAGCAACCGCTGCGCAAACGCTGGCAACCGAACGACCGCTGCCACCCACCCGGCCGCCACCAGCGGCACGGCAATCAGGTGAACTCCGACGCTAAGCGTGTCGAGCGCGGTGGGCCCCACACTCAACCACGACGCCAGCGCGGCGATCGCTACGCCCACCGGCCACCAACGCAAGGCTCGACCCGAAAGGTCGCGGTGGGCTTGCGGGTTCGACAACCAGTCGGTGCGACCGATCGCCATGCCCACGAGGTAACTCGCCACCACCACCGGGCCCTGAATAGCGAACAAGAACAAGGCGGTCGGCACCCACACGACCGCTTGGGCCAGAACAACATCGAGGAACGACCCGGTGGTTGCTGCCTCGAGCAAGAAATCCGAAGCGGTCGACTCGCCCTTCTCGCCGTCGAGCAGCCCGAGGATCAGCCAGAAAACCGTCGCAACCCCATGAACCCAAGCGGCGGCCCGCAGAAGCTTCTTGGTCGACCAGTCGCGGACCGCATAGGCCCCCAGCCCAACCAGTCCGTACATCACCAAGATGTCGCCCAGAAAGAAGAACCAGGCATGCAACACGCCGAGGGCGATGACGCCGTACATCCGGCGCCAATACCGCGCTTTGAGGTCACCGCTTGCCCGATCGAGCTGAAGCTGAAACCCGTAGCCAAACAACATGGCAAAGATCGGGAAGATCTTGAATGTCGCGAAGGTTTGCACCAGGCCACGAACAACCTGGTCGAAACCGCCCGCGTAGTCGTTCCATCCCAGCTCGATCGGCTGGCTGAGGTACTCGATGTTGACCACGAGGATGCCGAGCAGGGCAAACCCTCGTAGCGCGTCGACGCTGAGGTGCCGCTCGCTGCTCCTTGTCGGCCCGGTCGGCCCGGTCGGCCCGGTCGATGCCGGTGGGCTGGGAGCGGAGAACGGGACCATACCTCCAGCGTAAGAACCCGCGGTCGATGTGTCGTCCTCCCCGGGGACGAAATCGCCCCCGCCGAAGAGATGACTCGATTGAGGGTCGAAACTACACTCACGTCGATGACCGCTGACCTTGCCGAGACCTACCGCCGAGATGGGGTTGTCGCTACCACGATTCTGAGCACCGCCGAAGCGAGCGAACATCGGGCCGCCCTCGACGCAGGCGAAGCCGTACTCGGACCGCTGCACTACCGCGACAAGGTCCACACGGTAATGATGTCGCCGTTTGAGCTCGCGACCCACCCGACAGTGCTCGACGTGGTCGAGTCGCTCATCGGCCCCGACATTTTGCTGTACAACTCGACCTACATCATCAAAGAACCCGGCACCGAGACCTACGTATCGTGGCACCAAGACCTCACCTATTGGGGCCTTGAGGACGACGATGCTCAGGTTTCGATGTGGCTCGCTCTCGCTCCGGCGACGGTCGAGTCAGGCTGCATGTCGATGATTCCCGGGAGTCATCTCAACGGCCCAGCCAAACACAACAAGGCACCCGACGATGCCGACAACGTGCTCCTGCTCGGCCAACGGATCGAGGACGTCGATACGTCGGCAGCCATCGCCTACCCGCTCGCTCCGGGCGAAGCGTCGTTTCACCACGGCTGGACCGTGCATGCGTCGGGCCACAACACCTCAACCGACCGCCGCATCGGGCTCAATGTGCAATACCTCGCACCCCACAACCGCCAGGTGAGCGGCGATGCCATGAGCGCCATGGTTGCCCGCGGCACCGACTCTCACAACAACTTTGGCGTCGATGTCGCGCCCGCTCGAAACCTCGACCCCGTAGCCGTCGAGCGTTGGGAGGCGCTCGACGACACGATGAAAACCGGGTTTCAGGCCGAAGGCCCGACCGGCGACCCATAGCCGCTACCCCTTCGGCAACACTCCCCCGGCCGCTATCCAGTCACCGACGACTCGGTGGGCATCCTTGGGGTTGTAGACGTCTTCCTCGTAGCTCCACTTGCCGTTGCCGGCGTAGTGCAAGATGACATGCACGTTGAAGGCGTACTCGGTATCGCCGCCAGTCGGGTCGGGCAAGCAATTGGGAATCACCGCAACCACCCGGTTGCCGTCGATCATGTAGTGATCGGTCGGGAAGTACATCTCGGGGAACGGGCCCATCGTTTCGGTGATCCACGCCCGAATTTCGTCCTGGCCGTTGAAGGTGCCGTAGTGATGTTCGCGGTAGCGGGCGTCGGCGGTGAACTGGTCGGCCCACTGGTGCCAGTCGCCGGTGGCGACGGCGAGGTCGCCACGTTTGCGGTACTCGAAGAACTCGCTTTCAACCTCGTCCCGAGAATACGGCTCGGCGGGCACCTCGGGCGCCCAGTCGGGCGGAGCGGTGAGCGAGTTGTCGAGCGGCAGATCGGGTCGGCCGCCGTCTTTGAACCATTCGGTCCAGACCCGGGTGGCGTCGGCCGGGTTGTAGAAGTCTTCCTCGTAGTCCCACTTGCCGTCGCCGGCGTAGTGCAGCACCGTCGTGTTGGGGAAGCCGTAGAACTTTCCGGTCCCGGTCGGATCGGGCATGTTGTTCCAGATGTACAGGGCCACCCGATCGTTCTCGATGGTCCACCAATCCATCCACAAACTCAGGTTGGCGTAGTCGTCCATGCACGAGACGATCCACTCTTTGATCTCGTCGCGGCCATGAAACTCGCCGAGGAAGTGTTCGATGTAGACGGCATCGTCGGTGAACAGGTCGGCCCACCCCGACCAGTTGCGTTCGCCCACCCCTCGCTTGCGGTACTCGGCAAACGCTTCGGCTACTTCCTCGTTGCTGAACTTTGCTGTATCCATCACTCCCCCGATCAATGGTTGAGGCACGTCGACTCCTCATCCGCAAGGACGAGACGGGAAATCCGCCTCGGAGACGATGACCCCGTAGTGGTGCCGAACTTACACTGAGCGCATGGCCGACCGACTCGTAGTAGAGCAACTGCACAAACGCTTCGACGACATCGTGGCTGTCGACGGGGTCGACTTGCGAATCGAACCGGGCGAGATCCTTGGGTTCCTCGGCCCGAACGGGGCTGGGAAGTCGACCACCATGCGGTCCATCTTGGGGCTTGTGGCGTACGACAGCGGATCGATCACCTTGGACGGCGAGCCAATCGGCCCAACGAGTCGCCGCTCGATCGGGTACATGCCCCAGGAGCGAGGCCTGTACATGCGCATGAAGGTGCACGAGCACATCGCCTACATCGGGCGGCTGGCCGGACTCGATTCAGCGACGGCGAACGACCGAGCTAACCGGTGGGTCGAACGAGTCGGACTGGTCGAGCGCCGCGACGATCTGATTCAGGAACTCTCGACGGGAAACCAACAGCGGGTGCAGCTGGCCGTTTCGTTGGTGCACGAACCATCGCTTCTCGTACTCGACGAGCCGTTCGCCGGACTCGACCCGGTAGCTGTTGCGACCCTGAGCGACGTCATGGTCGAGCAGATGGAATCGGGCGTTAGCGTCATCTTTTCCAGTCATCAGCTCGAGCTAGTGCAGGACCTCACCGACCGGGTGACCATCATCGCCGCCGGCCGTACCCGAGTAACCGGCACGGTGACCGACCTGCGAAACAGCTCACCCGATCGCAACCTAGAAATCGTGTGGCAAGGCGAAGCTCCTCACTGGCAACCCCCCGATATCGCCCCGTTGCCCGACAGTCCTGCGGGCGTGTCACGCTTCGTGGTACCCAGCGCCACGAATTCCGCCGACCTCATCGCCAGCGCCTCCCAAGCGGGATCGATCGCCTCGATCCGATACGAACCCCCGTCGCTCGACCAGGTGTTCCTCGAGGTGGTGGGCCAATGATTTGGGAAGTCGCCAAACGCGAAATCACCATCCGGTCGCGGACAAAGTCGTACCGGATCATTACCGCCTTCATTTTGTTGCTCGCCATCGCCGGTCCTATCGCCGTGAAGTTATGGCCGGGCAGCGACGACGCCCGCGAACTCGCTATCGGCGTAGTTCAAGACGAGAACTTCTCCGCCGACTTCGAGGCAACCGCCCCACTGGTTTTTGGCAACGACTACGACCTCGACATCGTGCCCGTCGAACAAAGCGAGGTCGACGAGTTACTTGCACAAGATGCCTTTGAGGTGGCGGTCGAGCCCGGCCCGACGTTGGTGTGGAAATCGAGCGCCGAGCCGGAGGTCGGACTGCTGATCGGCGCCTCGCTTCAACAGTCGGCACTGGTGGGCCGGGCGGGGGAACAGGGCATGACGCCTACCGAACTCGGCGAGCTACTCGCCCCGATCGATCTCGGAGAGCGCTTCGTCGAAGATCAAGGCGAAACGAGTGACATCGTGATCACGATGGCCTTTATCGGACTCCTTATGGCTTTCGCGATGCCTCAAGTATTTGGCCAGCTCGCCATGATGAGCGTCATCGAGGAGAAGGCCTCCCGAGTAATCGAAGTGTTACTTAGCCATATCCGACCTCGGACATTGCTGGCCGGAAAGGTGGTTGGTATTTCGCTTCTTTCCGTGGCGCAAATGGTGCTCGTGTGCGGGGGAATGTTGGCCTCGCTGCTGCTCACCACCGACGTCGACATTCCGAACTCGGCCTATCTTTTCCTCCCTGTTCTGGTGATCTGCCTCCTGCTCGGATTGGTGTTGTACATCACGCTGTTCTCCCTCGTCGGTTCGCTCATTTCGCGCCAAGAGGATGCCGCGCAAGTCATGATGCCGGTGTTCCTGCCCATCATGGGTGGGTATTTCGTCGGCACGAACGCCGCCTTCGGCAACGCCAGTTCGCTGCTGGCGAGGATCCTTACCTATGTGCCATTTACGGCCCCGATGCTGTTGCCGGTTCGGGTTGCTCGTGACGCAGTATCGACCCCGATGATGCTGGTTTCTCTGGCCGGAATGGCGCTGACCGTCGTGCTTCTCATCCGGCTCGCTGGCCGGGCATACGAGTTCACCTTGTTACGCACCGGATCTCGTATCGGGTGGGGCGAGCTAGTTCAGCTCCTGCGCTCTTCCTGACTACGATCGGCGGGTGACTTCTTCCGAAACGCCCGCCGACTGGCCACTCGACAGCAACTTGGTCGACCCCGCCAAGCTGGTCGCGTGGATGGACGCCAAGGGGATCGCTGCGGGCGAACCGATCATCGGGGCGAAGCTGCTCACCGGCGGCACCCAGAACTTCCTGGTGCAGTTCGACCGGGGCGGATCGAGCTACGTGCTGCGGCGTCCGCCGGAGAACAAACGCAAGAACAGCGACGAAACCATGCGCCGCGAGGCCCGAGTTCTCGAAGCACTCGCCGGCTCGGCCGTGCCGCACCCTTCGTTTGTGGCGGTCGAGTCCGACACCGAACTGATGGGATGCGCCTTCTTCCTCATGGGCGCAGTCGATGGCTTCTTGGCGCCCGACGGCCTGCCCGAAACGATCGAGGCCGACGAAGCCAAGCAGCATCGCATGGGTATCTCGATGGCCGAAGCGATCGCCGCACTGGGGGCCCTCGACCATAACGCCGTGGGCCTCGGCGACTTCGGCAAACCCGAATACCTCGAACGCCAAGTGCCGCGCTGGCGGGGCCAACTCGATTCCTACGCCGACTTCGACGGATACCCGGGTGTCGAACTTCCCGCGGCGACCGAGCTCGGCGACTGGCTTGAGGCGAACCGCCCGACCAGCTGGCAACCGGGCATCATCCATGGCGACTTCCACATCGCCAACGTATTGTTCGACCCCGAAACCGGCGACCTGGCCGGCGTGGTCGATTGGGAACTGGCGACCATCGGCGATCCGCTGATCGACCTCGGCCAGCTGCTTGCGTTGTGGCCGGGTAACGACAACCCCGCCAACCTCCACGGCCTTCACCCCACGGGGTTCGCCACCCACGACGAACTGCTCAGCACCTACGCCAACAACACCACCCGCGACCTCTCGAACATCGACTGGTACACGGCGCTCGCCGCCTATCGCCTCGGCAGCATCCTCGAGGGCAGCAACGCTCGGGCCGATGCGGGGCTTGCCCCACGAGAAATCGGCGACATGTTGCACGAGGCGGCGGTTGCGCTGTTCACCCGAGCCGCATCGATCGCCGGGGTCTAGCCCCAAAGCGCTGAACGCCGATCACTCGCAATTACTTTCGCGTCCGTGTTCACTGTGAGAAGATCGCATCAACCTGTTGGAGGCATGATGAACTCGTCCGCACTACGCATCGCCGCTCGTATCGCTTCGGTAGTCCTGCTGGCTGCGGGGGCGATTCTCGGAGTGTTCGGCGCCAACGTTGGCGCTCAGTCGGCCGACGACGACCCGGCCAAGGTCGAACAAGGCCAGGAGATCTACGAGTCGAACTGCGTGGGCTGCCACTCGGCCGACGGAACCGGGTCGACCTCGGGCCGACCACTTACCGATGTGGCCGCCGAACAAGCCGATCGCTCGGTTCATATCGCCAGCGTCACCGATGGACTTGGCGGGAGCATGCCCGCCTTCGGAGAACGGCTCAGCGCCGAAGAGATCGACGCCGTGGTGTCCTATGTTCGTCTTACCTTCGTCAGCGAAGCAGCGGCCGAAGAAGAAGCAGCCGCTGAAGAGTCAGCCGACGAACTCGCCCGAACCGGTGCCGCCTCGCGCACCCTGGTAGCGGCCGGCGCACTGATGCTGCTGGCTGGCTTGAGCGTCACGAGGTTCGAACGACACCTGCGTGAGTAACCCGCCTGGCGTCTTGTGACCGCGGTCACTTCGTGAGGTACGGTGCGCTGCATACGCAACGCACAGGAGCACGAAACACCGATGGTCGATAAGTGGCTGGTTGAAACTAAGAGCAGCGAGCAGTTTCCGTTCTATACCCGCGCCAATGTTGGCGAGGTGTTTCCCGATCCGGTTGTGCCGCAAACCTTCAACTACGCGTTCCAAGATGGCGACAAGCTCGGTGCGTCGGAGATGGGGTTTCGCAACGCGTACGTGAAGATCGGCGCCTTTACTCATGACGAGTTTCCGCCCAACGAGTGCGTATTCAATGGCGTGAAGGGCGGCTACTCGTATCTCAATGCGTCGGCGCTGCGAATCCTCGGGCACCGGGCTCCCGACATGACCTACAACGACATCGACGACTCGTTCTTCGGCGATGCTCCCGGCGTGCCCGAGTTTGTGGTGCGCGAGGGCTACGACAACCCCGAGTGCACGGCAAAGATCGCCCAAACCTTTGGCTGGGTGCTCACCACCGAAGGCCTGCCCGATGTGCTCGACGAAGAGCGCATGGTCAACCAACTGCGGATCGACCGGCCCGACTTCTCGGCCATGTCCGACCAGCAGCTCAGCGACTTCCTGTGGGAGCTACTCGACAACAAGTTCCCCGACCTGTTCACCCAACACATCTACATCTCGTTCTGCGCGACGCTACCGATCGGCATCATCACCGGGGTGGCCACCGCACTTGGCGAACCGGAGTCGGCGCTGAAGCTGATGGCCGGGTATGGAGATGTTGAGTCGGCAGCGCCGTCGATGGCGATGTGGCAGCTCGGTCGAGAAGCCGCGGCATCACCCGGTGTGACCGCACTGTTCGCCGCGGGCATCGATGACCTCGACGGACGGCTTCGGGCGGCGGCAGCCGACGGGTCCGACGAATCGATTTCGCACTTCGTGGGCGAGGTCGACGAGTTCCTCCACTACTTCGGTTCGAGAGGACCAAACGAGTGGGAAGTCCGATCCCCTACCTGGGAGACCGACCCCAACATCGCTCTGGCCGCCATCGACCGTATGCGACTGTCGGACGACTCGGCAGCCCCGCAAGGCCACAACGAAGAATTGGCCGCCGAGCGGGAGGCGATCAGCGCCCGGATGCTCGAAATGCTTGCCGCCGACCCCGAAACCCAGGGCAAATTCGCCATGGCGTTGTCGTCGGCCAAGATCTTCATGCCCGGCCGTGAGCGCACCAAGACCAACTGCGTGAAACTCATCCAGGAGGCTCGCATGGCGGCGCGCGAGATCGGACGCCGAGCCACCGAGGCTGGCACCGCACCGTCGCCCATCAGCCTCTCGATGCTGACCCGCGCCGAACAGGACCAGTTCCTGGCCGACCCAACCGGTTGGCACGACGTGATGGTCGAGCGCGAGGCACTGTTCGAAGAAGTCAGCAAGCTGCAGGAGCCGTTCCTGTTTGTCGACGAACCCGAACCGATGAACACCTGGCCCGAGAAGGGTGCCGAACCGGTCGAGATTCTGCAGGTCGGCGAAACGCTGCAAGGCATGCCGGGTTGTCCGGGCAAGTCTCAGGGTGTGGCCCGAGTACTGCTCGACTCCCACGATCCAACCAGCCTTGAACCGGGCGATGTTCTGGTTGCGCCGATCACCGACCCGTCGTGGACACCGCTATTCGTTCCGGCCAGTGCGGTGGTGGTCGACGTAGGCGCACCGCTCAGTCACGCCATCATCGTGTCGCGAGAGCTCGGCATCCCGTGTGTGGTGTCGGCCACCGACGCCACCAAGCGCCTCGCCGACGGCACAACCGTCGAGGTCGACGGCGATACCGGAGTCATCACCGTCATCTCCCTGCCGTAAGGCGTTCGGCTTCGAACTGTTGTGGTTGTGCTAGTTGAACTAGCGTTTGTTTCATGAGCAAACCACCACAGTTTGAAGGCACGATCGGCAAGACGCTGGCGGACTCTGAACCGCACTTCACCGAACCCCCTCATCCCGGCGAAGACGCGCCAAACGTGGTGGTGTTTCTGCTCGACGACCTGGGGTTTAGCCAGTTTGGCTGTTACGGCTCCGACATCGACACGCCCAACGTCGACGCCTTGGCCCAAGGCGGGCTGCGGTATACGAACTTCCACGTAACCCCGCTGTGCTCCCCCACCCGTGCTGCTCTACTCACCGGCCGGAACCACCACACCGTGGGCATGCGAGCCGTTTCGAACTTCACCACCGGCTTCCCGCATATGACCGGCCAGATCTCCAACCACGCAGCAACCATCGCCGAAGTATTGGGCGACGAGGGATACGCCACCTTAGCGGTCGGCAAGTGGCACCTGGCGCCAATGGAACAATGCTCGGCGGCCGGCCCGTTCGACCAATGGCCTCTGCAACGCGGCTTCGACCGATTCTACGGCTTCCTCGACGGCGAGACCGATCAGTTCAGCCCCAACCTCACCTACGACAACCACCACATCGACGCCCCCGCAACCGCCGAGGATGGGTACCACGTCAGCGAAGACATCATCGACAAGGCGATCGAATTCGTCCACGACACCAAGTCGATCCGGCCCGACAAGCCGTTCTTCCTCTACGCCGCGTTCGGCGCCGTGCATGCACCGCATCAAGCACCGGCCGAGTACCTCGAGAAGTACAAGGGCAAGTACGACGACGGTTGGGATGTGGTGCGCCAGCGGTGGTTCGAACGCCAGATCGAGCTGGGCGTCACCGATGCTTCGACCCAGCTCGCACCGCGCAACCCCGGGGTCGATGCGTGGGACGACATGCCCGAGAACCAAAGGGCCTTGGCGTGTCGCTTGCAGGAGGCGTTCGCCGCGTTTCTCGACCACACCGACCACCAGATCGGCCGCTTCGTCGACGACCTGCGCGAGATGGGCCAGCTCGACAACACCGTCATCATGGTGCTGGGCGACAACGGTGCATCGCAGGAGGGCGGACCGTTCGGCGTGCTGCACGAGATGAAGTTCTTCAACGGCATTCTCGAAACCCCCGACGAAGCGGTGGCCCACCTCGACGAGATCGGCGGCCCGCACTCGCACTCGAACTACCCGTGGGGTTGGGCCCAGGTCGGCAACACACCATTTAAGTGGTACAAGCAGAACACCCACGAAGGCGGCGTGCATGTGCCGTTGGTTGTGCACTGGCCCGAGGGCATCGCCGACCAGGGCGCGATTCGGGGCCAGTTCCATCACGTGAACGATGTAGCAGCCACCCTGTACGACATGCTCGGTATCGAAGCACCTACCGAACGCCAGGGCCTCGAGCAGATCCCGGTGAGCGGCGTGCCGATGACCTACTCGTTTGCCGACGCCGACGCACCCACCACGAAGAAAGTCCAGTACTTCGAGATGGCGGGCCACCGCGGCATCTGGGCCGAAGGTTGGAAGGCGGTGACCCGCCACGACAAGGGCGCTCGCTTCGACGACGACGTGTGGGAGCTCTACAACGTCGACGACGACCCGTCCGAGTGCAACAACCTGGCCGATGAAATGCCCGACAAGCTGGCCGAGATGATCGACCTGTGGTGGGCCGAGGCCGAGACCCACGGCGTGCTGCCGCTCGACGACCGGATGATCGAACTGTTCGGCGCCCGACACCGGGCCCGTTCGCCTCACCCCGAAACCAAGATCTATCGCTACCGTCCACCGGTTTCGCCCATCCCGGCCGAGGCCGGCCCAGCCCTCGGAGGCCGCAGTTGGCGGATGACCATCCGCGTTGGTTCCGTTGCTGACGGCGTCATCTACGCCACCGGCACCGAGAACTCGGGCGTGTCGGTCTTCATCCAAGACGGACATTTGGTGCTCGACTACAACGCCTTCGACGACCACACCGTCACCCGTTCGACCGTGCCGGTACCAGAAGCCACCTCGACCCTCGTGGTCGAGATGATGCGGGTCGCCGATCGCAAGGGGCTGGTCGAGCTGCAAGCCGACGGCACCAACATCGGCAACGGCGAGATCCCGTGGCTGATGGGCATGATCTCCTCGGTCGGCGCAGCGGTCGGACGCGACCGGGGCTCGTCGGTAAGCCGGGCCTACACCGACGAGTTCGCGTACCAAGGCGACCTCACCGAAGTAGAGATCGCCGTCCTCAGCCGAGCCGACGCCGAAACCAGAGAAGCCGAAATGCGAGCCGAAATGGCCCGCCAGTAACTTTCCGCCGCGAGGGGTAGCGAAGGTTCGCGACGATATGTCGGCGTGAAGGAACATGCCGGCCGCGGGTCGCAGGGGGAAACGGACATCCACGGGGTGTACCGTTCAGCGCTGCCGCATATCTATGGCTACCTCCTTGCTCTGTGTGGCGGTCGCGTTGCCGTCGCTGAAGACCTCACCTCCGAGACCTTTCTCGATGCGACGCGTCATGCGCAAAACGGTCGACTATCGGAGGTAACCCTCGGCTGGCTCAAAACCGTCGCCCGACGACGATACGTCGACCATGTACGACGAGAAGTGCGCCTTACCCGCCGCGTTGACGCGTTCGGGAACGAAGTGCTTCGAAAGAGCCGTACCGCCAGCGAAGGTCCGGATCAACTTGCAATCCTTGAAGCTCTCGGCGAACTCTCCGATGATCATCGAGTCGCCCTGGTTCTGCACCACGTAGACGGACTCACGCTGCGTGAGATCAGCTCGATTCTCGACCGGTCGGAGAAGGCTGTCGAGTCTCTACTTGCGCGTTCTCGACAGAAATTTCGCGAGGCCTACGGAGTAGATCATGTCCTTTGATATCGACGAAATACTTCGGTCCGGCGCCAGCCCGCTTCGCCCAAACCCGGCGTTTGAAAAGCGCTTGGCCTTGAAGATCCATCAATTGACCGAGCAACAAGCGCTCGTCGAGGAGGTTGAAGTAGTGGAGCTACCCAGAGCGGCGGAGCAAGCAAAAACTTCGAGAAAGCCCAGCGGCCTGGTCGTTCTAGGACTCGTGGCGGCCGTGACGATTGTCATCGGCTTGGCCGTCCGACCACCCAGCGACGAGGCGCCGATTACAACCGATAGGTCATCGACAACGGCACCATCAACCACGAACACGCCACCAACAACAGCAGCAAAGACCGATGCCGGCCAAGCCTTCACGGTCGTCGAAGGCGAATCGATACAGGCGGCACTAGACCTGGCACAGCCCGGCGACACAGTCATCGTTGAGGCGGGCGAATACACCGAGCGCATAATGATTCGCAAAGACGGAATCACGCTCGAAGGCCGAAACGCGATCTTGCTCCCACCCGCGTTCCCCGATGGCGACTGTACCTCGACCGGCGCAAAGATCGCCCACCAGATCTCCATCGCTAAGCCATGTGGTTCAGCTGTTAAGGCACCGGGAACCTACAACGATTGGCCCGATGAAGTTATCGCTGATGTCGTGGTGCGTGGTTTCAAGGTGACCGGAGGCAATGAGGGAGTCGGCGTGCTTCTCGGGGCCGGGGTCACCATCAGCGATATGGAGATTTCCGACACCTCGGGCACCGGATTCTTCGTGATCGACAGCACCAATATCGCCTTGGAGAACAACACCCTGACAAATGTTGGAGTCGCCAGCGGCCTTGGCATTTGGATCGCTGGCGATTCGGAAAACATCCGCCTAACGGACAACTCGGTCGACACCGTCCGCAAGGGCCCTGGAATCGCAGCAACACTGGTTCGAGACGTCGAAATCTCGAACAACACCGTCGTTGGGGCGTGTGGTTCCGGCGTGGTCATCATTAACTCGTTCGAGGTTTCTGTCGAGTCAAACCAAATCGGCGACAACACCAAGGTCTGCACACAAGCAGGCGAAAGGCTGACCGGAATCAGCATCCTCGGAACCGAGGGTGCATCGGTGGCAAGCAACACGGTCACCGGTCAGTCTCATAATGAGCGGTCCGCGATTGGAATATGGATTGGTGACACTCCCGGTGACCCCAACTTCGAGGCTCGGGCTACGGGGTCGGTGACCGTAAGTGATAACGATCTATCGGGCAACGACACCGATATCGATCTCAACAACGCCGAGACTGTCAACGGATCCGGAAACAGGTGTCAGGTGCCATCGATAGTCCACACGCTCTGCGAGTAGCGAGCAACACCCATCTCCACTTTCTGATTGCGCTTCAACTGCTCAGAGCAGTTGAAGCGCAAAAGTTTCGGGAGGGGTTACTGCGGGCCGCGGATTAGCTGGCCTGGAAGAGCGTCGGTGAACTCTCCGTTTTCGGCTACTACTTGGCCTTTGCAAACGGTGGCGGCGTAGCCGACGGCCTTTTGTACGTAGCGTTTGGCGCCGGTTGGGAAGTCGCTGGCCATTACTGGCTTCTCGACGTTGAGGCCGTCGTAGTCGATCACGTTTACGTCGGCCCGCATTCCCGGCTTCAGCAAGCCTCGGTCGGTGAGCCCGTAGTGCAGCGCGGTCTCGCTGGTCTGGCGTTTGACCACCAACTCGAGTGGCAGACGTTCGCCCCGGCTGCGGTCGCGGGTCCAGTAGCTGAGCATGAAGGTGGGCATTCCGCCGTCGCAGATGGTGGCGCAGTGGGCGCCCGAGTCGGCGAGGCCCATCCGCACCGACGGGTTCTGGTGCATCTCATACAGCGGGTCGAGGGTGTGTTCGCTGTAGTTGAACAACGGGAAGTACAACACGCCGTGCCCGTCATTCGACATGAGTTGGTCATACGCGATCTCGATGGCGGGCACACCCGAAGCCGACGAGCGGGCGGCCACCGATTCCGACGGCACGGGTTCGTAGTCGGCGTCGCCCACGAAGGGCCACATCTTGTCCCACGATCGGAAGACAAATTCCTGAAAGCGGGTCAGCCCTTCGGGGGCTTCGGTGATGAGCGCCGCGCGGATGGCTGGTTCGGCGAGGCGACGGAGCAGTTCGTCGTCGGGCAGGTTGGCGAGTTCTCGTCGCCAGGTCGGGCAGCCGAGGAATGGGTGCACCGTGCCGAGCCAACTTTGGAGCACGCCGATGGGACGGCCCGTCGACTGCGCGGTGACGGCAAGGCCTTCCGCTCGGGCCCGGTCGAGCATGCCGAGTACCTCGCGCCATAGATCGGGGGCGGCGTCGGTCTGCACGAAGTTGAACGTGAGCGGTTTGCCGGTTCGGCGGGTGATCTCGCGGAACCACGAGAACGAGTCGGGCACATCGGTGTGGTGGAACGCGCCCTGGAACACGCCGTGGCCAACCTCGGCCATGGCGTCGGCGATGCCGAACAGTTCGTCGATGTCGGCGTTGGTGCCAGGTACCAGCTCGCCGTGAATCGACTTGTGCAGCGGGGTGCGAGAGGTCGAGAAGCCAAGGGCGCCCGCCCGCAAGCCTTCGCCGGTGAGGCGAGCCATCTCGGCGATGTCGTCGACGGTTGCGTCTTCGTTGTCGGCGCCTCGCTCCCCCATCACAAACGCCCGCAAGGCACCGTGAGGAACCTGGGTGCCGATGTCGGCCACCCAATTTCGGCGAGCCAACGCATCGAGATATTCGGGGAAGGTTTCCCATTCCCACTCGATGCCTTCGTGCATCGCTGCGCCGGGGATGTCTTCGACGCCTTCCATCAGTTCGATCAACCAGTCGTGCCGGTCGGCCTTTGCGGGGGCGAAGCCAACGCCGCAGTTGCCCATGATGACGGTGGTGACCCCGTGCCAACCCGACGGGGTGAGGTGTGGGTCCCACGTGGCTTGAGCGTCGTAGTGGGTATGCATGTCGACCCAACCGGGGGTGATGAGGCGGCCGTCGGCATCGATCGTGCGGGTGGCTTGGCCAAGATCTTCGGTGCCCTCGCCGACGTGGGTGATAACCCCGTCGGTAATCGCCACCGAACCCGGGCGCCGGCCGGTACCCGACCCATCGATCAGTACGCCGTTGCGGATCACGAGATCATGCATAGAAGAACCCCTCTGCTTTCCCTTCCCAAGGTAGCCAGTGGCTACTGTCGGTGCGATGTCAACGCCAATCGATCCCACCGCACTGTTCGACCTCGACGGCCAGGTATGCGTCGTCACCGGTGCCAGCTCGGGCCTCGGCGCTCGGTTCGCTCGGGTGCTGCATGCAGCGGGAGCCAAGGTTGTCGTGGCCGCCCGCCGGGCCGAACGACTCGAGGAGCTGGTAGCCGAACTCGGCGACGACCGAGCCCACGCGGTCGCGGTCGATGTCACCGATGCCGACGGTCCGCAGGCCCTTGTCGATGGTGCGGTCGAACGGTTCGGGCAACTCGACCTGGTGGTCAACAACGCTGGCATCTCGAACGTCGAGTCGGCGCTCACCTACGAAACCGAGCAGTTTCGCTCCGAGATCGAGATCAACCTCATCGCCCCCTACGCCATCGCCCGGCTCGCCGCAGCCCAGATGATCTCGCAGGAAACGGGCGGCGTGATCGTGAACCTCGGGTCGGTCCTCGGCCACGGTGGCGGCGGCAAACTCAAGGCTCCCGGGTACGCGGCGAGCAAAGGCGGTATTCATAACCTCACTCGCGAACTGGCGTCGGAGTGGGCCAACAAGGGCGTGCGGGTCAACGCCATTGCCCCCGGCTGGTTCCGTACCGAGATGAACGACGAGATGTTCGATACCGACGGCGGCATGGGATACATCACCGACAACACCCCGATGCGGCGCCCCGGCAACCCCGACGAACTCGACGGCGCCCTGCTGTTCCTGGCCTCAGCCGCCAGCACCTACGTGACCGGCCACGTCCTCTACGTAGACGGCGGCTGGACCGCTATCTAAAAAGTAAGAACGCGGGGTCAGACCCCGCGTTCTTACTTTGCCAGCACGTCGCCGAGCCACTCGATGCTGTCGCGGGTGATGGGATCGACCACTAGCTGAATATGGGCCGCGCCTGCGGCTTCGAAGCCTCGGAGCTGGTCGGCGATCTCGGCCGGGCTTCCGGTGATTGGTTCGACCGTCTTTCCATCGTTGTAGTCGCCCATCTGGCGACCGCCGCCGCCCGCGAGCTGCACGAACACCGCGGCAGTTGCTTCCACGTCGGCCACCTGACGGCCGGCGGCTTCGATCAACGAATCGACCCGCTGTTTCTGCTCGACGAAGCCCTCGACCGTGTTGCCGTACTGACTCCACCACATGTTCCAGGCATCGACATGAGGAAGGGTGATGTCGAGCATGCGGTCGCCGATCGACCCGACCATCAGCGGCGGGCCGCCCGGCCGAGGCGACATCGGGTGCAACACGCAGCGTTCGGCAGTGTAGAACTCGCCGGCGAAGTCGATCTCGCCCTCTCGCAAAAGCGTGCGGATGATCGTGAACGCCTCCTCGAACCTACTGACCCGCTTGTCAAAGGCGAACCCAAAGGCTTCGTACTCGCGCTTGTTCCAGCCGGCGCCGAGCGCAACGGTGAGTCGGCCGCCCGAAATCGCATCGACCGTCGCCGCCTGCTTGGCCAGCATGGCCGGCGCATGAAAGCTGGTCGAGGCCACAAACGGGCCGAGCTCGATCGTCGACGTGCTCGCCGCCAGCGCCGCCAGGCTGGTCCAGGCCTCCCACGGGCCACGAGGGCCGACCGGGAGGTCATAGATCAAGTGATCGCCGAGCCACAGTGAGTCGAACCCCACGGTCTCGGCCGCTTGAGCCATGGCGATCAGTTCGTCGAACGGGACCTCCCACTCGACCTCGGGCAATTGCACGCCGATCTTCATGACTCGCTGCTTTCTACATCTTGACGCGTTCGTTCTTCGGATCGTAGAAGGAACGGATTGAAGTGGTCGCAGGGTACAACGTGCCGGCCACTTCGATCTCCCAGTTCCCAGCATCGAGCCAGTCCTTGGTGACGGCTTCGTCGTGCTCGACGTACCCCATCGCCAGTGCAGCGTTCTCGGTGTAGCTCCACATCGCCGAAGCGGTGCGGCCCACCATCACGCCATCACGAAAGATCGGCTCGTCGTGGTAGAGCAGCTTGTCGGAGTCCCCGAGCTTGAACTGAATGAGCCGCTTGGTCTTGGGCTGTTCCTTTTGAGCGAGCAACGCTTCCTTGCCGACAAAGTCGTCTTTGTCCCAGGCGATGGCAAAGCTCAGACCGGCCTCGATGGGGGTGTCTTCGTCGGTAATGTCGTCGCCCCAGTGGCGGTAGCCGGCCTCGACCCGCAGGGTATTCATCGAATGGTAGCCCGCATGCATCAAACCATGGGCTGGCCCAGCGGCGACGATGGCGTCGTAGACCGAGATGGCCGACTCGTTGGGCATGTAGAGCTCCCAGCCGAGTTCGCCCACATAGCTCAGACGCAAGGCCAAGACTTCGTGCCCCGCAACGGTGATATGTTGGCCGGTGCCGAACGGGAAGTCGTCGTTGCTTAGCGATGCGTCGGTCAGTTCGCTGAGTAGCGCCCGCGAGTTCGGGCCCATCACACCCATCATCGCCATGTCCATCGTGACGTCGGTGATGGTGAGGTCGAGCCCGGTCGAGTGACGACGCATCCAGGCGTATTCACGAACCGCAGCGGCTGCGGCGGTGACCACGAAGAACTTGTCTTCGGCCATGCGGGTGATGGTGAGGTCGGCTTCGATGCCGCCCTTGACGTTGCACCACTGGGTGTACACGGCCTTGCCGATCGGGGCATCCATGTCGGCCACGCTGATGTGGTTGAGCATCTTGAGCGCATCGGGGCCCTCGACGTCAAACTTCACAAACGAGGTCTGGTCGAAGATCGCCACCGCATTGCGCACGGCGTCGCATTCGCGACCCGAAGCGTCGTGCCAGTTCTGCTTGCCGTAGCTGTATTCGTACTCGGGGTTTTCGCCACCGTTGGCGTACCAGTTGGGGCGTTCCCAGCCCGCGAGTTCGCCGAACACTGCACCAGCTTCGACCAAACGGTCGTGCAGCGGCGAGTGCTTGATGCCTCGGGCGCTCTCGTACTGACGGAACGGCCAGTGCATGGCGTACAACAAACCAAGGCTCTCCGAGATGCGGTCTTCGAGGTACTTCTGGTCGGCCTGGAAGGGCTTGGCCCGGCGCAGGTCGACGCTCGAAAGGTCCATGCTGGGGTGACCGTCGGCGATCCAATCGGCCAATGCCCAACCAACGCCGCCCGACGACTGGATGCCCACCGAGTTAAACCCGGCGGCTACGAAGCAGTTGTCGACCTCGGGGGCTTCACCCAGGTAATACACACCGTCGGGGGTGAACGATTCGGGGCCGTTGAAGAACAGCTGCAAGCCACATTCGCCGAGCGCTGGCACCCGGTGAATCGCTCGCTCGAAGATCGGGCCCACGTGCTCCCAGTCCTCGGGCAAGGTGCCAAACGAGAAGTCGCGCGGAATGCCTTCGGGCTTCCAGACCTTGCCTCGGGCTTCGAAGAACCCGGCCATGATCTTGCCGGTCTCTTCCTTGTAATAGGTGTAGTTGGTTGGGTCGCGAAGCGTCGGCAGACCAGTCTCGAC